>CASBQX010000213.1 GCA_949127925.1 Synechococcales cyanobacterium PMM_0002 | reverse complement strand
TCGAGGATGGGAGAACTTCTAAGTTCTGGGCTAAGTTGGCCATCAGTCCTACCTCGATTTTGCAGCCGTTACATCAACCCTCCTCAGAACTGTTATTGATGATCGTGCTCACATGAAAAAAGCTTACCTTGCCGATCAAGTTCATTTGCTGCACCAAATCACCTGTCGGATTCATGCATCGTTAGATCAAGCTACTCTGCATGAAGCCATTGTTCAAGAGCTTTGTTGTGCCTTGGAAGGAGATTGTGCTGAGCTAATTCTCTATGACTTAGAGACGCAAACGGCAGCAGTAGCGGCAGCGTTTTGCCGCGTCCAGGCAGACCAAGACTCAATCGCCACAGCAGTGGGGCTGACGCTGCCTTTAGGGCTAGAACTAGAACGGCAGAGTGCCAAAAATCTGCACCATCCCTGGATTGTGCAAGATGTATTTATGGCTCAAATCTCAGAAGCTGAACAGTCACTGCTACAAACGGCAGGAATGCATTCTCCCTTAATGATTCCTATTGTTTACCAAGACCGATTGTTAGGCAGTATTTGTGTAGGTCAAATTATTTCTTGTCGCCTTTGGACAGCCGATGAAATGCATTTGGCTAAATTGGTCGCTGAACAAGCCGCGATCGCGCTCCATCATGCTTGGCGATACTTTGAAGCGCAGCATCAAGCTCAACGCGAACGGATATTGAGTCACATTGCGCAACGGATTCGTACATCTTTAGATCTCGATACAACTATCAACACGGCTCTGACAGAACTATTGGGATTAATTAGAGCCACACTGATTTACTTCGCGATTCCATCTCCACAGGGTTCAACGACTTTTCGGGTAACTCATTATGCTGAGAGCAACAATGAGGTAATGCAGCAGCCCTCTGTACATTACTCTGTGCCATCTTCTTTACAACTGAGGCAACAGCAACGTTCAAATCCATTACGTCTAGAAACTGCAATTCCAGTTGAGACTGAAATTGACCTCAAAGCCTATGATACCGCTCTCCTTCATCGTCTGCTCAGCCAAGATCTGGTGATGATAACTAACACCAAATCTAATGACATTGATCCTCAGAGTCGAGCCACATTTCAACAGCAACGGGTTGGGGCTTGGTTGAGTGTGCCCGTTGTGTATCAAGAGCGGCTCGGCTACCTCATTGCACTCAGACCAGATGCCTGCAACTGGACAAGAGATGAGCAAACGGCACTAGAATCAGTTGCGAGTCAATTAGCGATCGCCATCTCTCATCGGCAATTTTATGCCCAAACGCAAAAACAGGCGCAGCGTGCTCAGCGGCAGGCAGCCCAGCTAGCTCAAACGCTAAATCAGCTTTATGAAACCCAATCTCAATTGATTCAAAGTGAGAAGATGTCTAGCCTTGGGCAAATAGTGGCTGGGATAGCGCATGAAATTAACAACCCGATCAACTTCATCTATGGCAATATTCCCTTTGTCGCTCAATATTCTGAACAGCTTTTGAAGTTAATCCAGCTTTATCAAGCCCATGCTCCTCATCCCTCTGACGAAATTACTCAGTTTGCCTCTGATATTGAATTGGAATTCATTCAATCTGATTTGTTGAACATGCTTGCTTCCATGCGGACGGGCACCAATCGAGTCAGACAGATTGTCTTGACGCTGCGAAATTTTGCCCGCTTAGATGAAGCTGAGAAAAAGTTGGTTAACGTACATGAAGGCATTGATGCCGCGCTACTTTTACTTCAGCATCGGCTTAAACCTCACATTCAAGTGATTCGTTGTTATCAAGATCTGCCACTAGTTGATTCGTATCCTGGGCAGCTTAATCAAGTATTCCTAAATCTGTTGAATAATGCGATTGATGCGGTAAATGCGGTAAATCAAGCGAGTGAGCAGCCCTCGCCGCGTCAAATTACGATTACGACTTGCAGGGTTCGAGCGGCAGACGCTTCAAATCCACGCGTTCAAATCCGCATTCGCGATACTGGATCAGGAATTAAGCCAGAGCATCAGGCGAAAGTATTTGATCCCTTTTTTACAACTAAACCAATTGGTGCGGGGACAGGGCTTGGGCTATCCGTTAGCTATAGAATCGTTGTCCAAAACCATCAAGGCAAGCTTTGGTTTGAATCTATTCCCCAGGGTGGTACAGAATGCATTGTTGAACTATCTACTAACTGCGGCAGTAGACCCAGAGAGTTGGCTTGAGCAACGCTCCTCATTTCAGTTTGGATTGCGAACCTAGCAGCATTGTCGTTACCCTCTTGCTGCGCGTGGTAGCACCGTGTTGTCTTTGACAGCATTCAAATAAATGGCCGCCACGGGTAGTCCTCCCCGAATTTATCTAGTCTGACGGACGAATTGGACAATTTTGCTCGTACTGGCTAGGCCAATCATAGAATCTCGACAGTGAATCAAGACCAAATTAGCTCGGATCAACATCGTCTTTGTGACTTCGCTGGCATTGCCGGAACCATCGGCGACCACAATATCGTAAGATTTAGTCAATGAGTATAGTCCGGATCAGATTTTACGTTTGCTACCCCATAGCGGACTTTGCCCGTTTTGGCATTTTCTCGCTTAAACTGCCGCTGCCAGCCCAAGGCACGCGGAATTTGGGATAAGAACAAGAGTGGACAAATCCGCTGCCAAATCTCGCGCCCAAATATTAGCAAAATAAAAATTGCTGATGGGACAACTGCGCCCCAGAACAGTGTCGTCCCTAGTGAGTATGCTTGTTCTGTCGGGCATTCTCCTTGCACCTGAATACAGGTATTCGACAACCGCAATGGACTCCAGGGATGATCGGGTTTAGGATTAGGTTTTCTCGACTCTACCTATTAGAAAAAAGCATAGATCTGCGGGCGAGGCGATCGCCCCCGGCAGTTTAGAGCAAGCCCTCAGGGCAGCTTGCCGCCGACAAAGGGAGTGCCCCAAAAGCTCCAGTTTTCTTTATTAAACGGCGATCGCCACTTGTCGATTAGCGCCGATTCCAGCTGTTGGCGGGGTCGAGTATCTTGGGGTGCTTTTGGCCAAAACCCAATATTGACGGCAACAGGCAACTGATGCGGGCGGTGGGCGCTGACATACTGCTGAAGGTATCGCTTGCAGTCATGCTCGCCTTTCCAGCGTTGATTCGACTTCACCGTTTCACCCACATAAAGCACAATGGGCAGCTCATGGTCGATCACGAAATAGAGAGCAGCACAGCCAGGATCATAGGCTTTCCAGCGCCAAAATTCGGTATTCTGCGGCGGCAAGCTAAAGGGGTCGATACCGTCAGCAGCAATCGTAGTATCAGCAGTAGATAATGCTAGGTCAAACAGAGTGGGCTGCTGTGGCGATCGCTCTGACCTGACGCGGCTTTGATACACAAAAATCCGCTGCTTCCACTCTGCTAACTCGGCCCGACTAACTGTGACGTCAGATTTAGGTAATGCCAGCTGCTGCAACTTGATGTCCTCAACCGAGGAAAACATCGACAGCTGCTCATCAATTGCCACGGTTTTGCCCCAGTTCCACCAACAACAGCTTAGAGCTTAGCCCAAGACTGGCATCCCGAATGTTAAGAACTCAGAATGCTGGGAGAATCAGGATTTTTGTATCACCATAGACTGCAAGCAGCAGGAATGATAGCTATTTACTTATAGATGCTATTCGATAGTCTTTTGGGAAATCATCGACTTAAGTATATACATATGACTTGAACAACGATACACTTGGTATCAAGCCAACAAGCTTCAGGTCTATTTAATAAACCAAACAGTCTCCTAGCCAGCGGTTTAACGCCCACGGGGTCAATCATCAAGCCTTCCTAGCTTGATTGATTGTTCACATAGTCTGTCATCGGTTCAGTCATCGGTTCAGTCATCAGTTCAGTCATCAGTTCAGTCATTGGTTCAGTCATCGGTTCAGTCATCGGTTCAGTCATCAGTTCAGTCATCGGTTCAGTCGATTGCCTTTTATTCGCAGTTGTTTGTCTAGCAATCTGCAAGGAGATCCTATGTCCGATTTTTCTAGGTTGACCCGTCGTAAGTTCTTAGTTTCTGCTACTACAACCGCAGCTGGAGCGGTACTCCTGAAGGGCTGCACGCAGCCCAGCACTCCCGATGCTGCCACCCAATCGCCTGCGCCCAGTCCAGTTACAGCCAATGATACGCCTGAAGTAACCAAAGCAACATTGGGCTATTTGCCAATTGTGGAATCAGCAGCCCTGATTATTGCGAAAGAAAAGGGCTTTTTTACTAAATATGGCATGACCGATGTGACAGTCGTGAAGCAAGCCAACTGGGCTGGGGCACGCGACAACGTAGTCATTGGTTCAGGCGGCGGGGGGATTGATGGCGGGCAATGGCAAATGCCGATGCCTCACCTAATTACAGAGGGCATCATTACCAACGGCAACAAGGTGCCGATGTCCGTACTGCTCCAGCTCAATACCAATGGGAATGCGATCGCGATCGCCTCTCTTCATGAAGGTAAAGGGTTGGGCTTAAAAATCAACGATCCAGAATACATCAAACAGTTTCAATCTAAAAATGGCCGTTTGTTCAAAGCCGCCCACACCTTTCCCAACGTCAACCAGGATTTCTGGATTCGCTACTGGTTTGCTGCTGGCGGTGTAGATCCCGACAAAGATATTGAACTGCTAGCCGTACCTCCGGCTGAAACCGTTCAGGGCATGCGTAATGGCACCATGGACGCCTTCAGTACGGGCGACCCGTGGCCCTATCGGATCGTCACCGATAAGATTGGCTTCTTGTCTGCCCTGACCACTGAAATGTGGCCGTATCACCCCGAAGAATACTTTGCGCTGCGCACCGACTGGATTGAGGCAAACCCCAAAGCCACCAAGGCTTTGCTGAAAGGAATTATGGAAGCGCAGCAGTGGTGTGACGATGCTGCCAACCGCGATGAACTGGTAAAAATTGTTTCTGGCCGTTCATTCTTTAATTCGCCTGCGGAAGTGCTAACGCCTCCTTATAAGGGCAATTACGCCATGGGTGATGGCAAATCTGCTCTCAATGATCTCAAGTTTGGCCCGCTCTACTGGAAAGATCCAAATGGCGATAGCATCTCTTATCCATTCAAGAGTCATGATTTGTGGTTCTTAACTGAAACGCTGCGCTGGGGCTTCCATAAAACTGCGATTACCGATTTAGATGTAGCCCAGAAGTTGATCGACAAGGTAAACCGCGAAGATATCTGGCGCGAAGCTGCTACGGAAGCCGGGTTCACAGCTGATATTCCCGCTAGTACTAGTCGCGGGGTCGAAACCTTCTTCGACGGCGTTAAGTTTGATCCAGAAAACCCTCAGCGTTATTTAGATGACCTGAAAATCAAAGCGGCTTAGGGTTCTAGCCTGTTACTAGCCATCGGTCATTCCAATCTCGAACGGTCACAGATTGAGAGCTGTATATAGGCAGCTCTCAAGCACCCAAACACCTTTTACTAAAATTTAAGGAGATTCCATGACGGCAACTCTTCCCAATCGTGCAACGGTTAGCTCTCGCGATCGCATTCAAGCCCTTTTGAAACATCCAGCGGCAAATATTGCACTGCCGATTATTGGCATTCTACTGTTTTTAACAATTTGGGAAATTTGCGCTCGCACTGGATTTATTGCCTTACCTAGTCCGATCGGAGTGCTAACGGATGAGCGCAGTAATTACTTGATCATGAATCCGTTTTTTTACAATAGCGATTTGGATCAAGGGCTGTTTTTGCAGACAATGGCCAGTCTAAAACGGGTAGCGATCGGGTATGGGGCAGCGGCGATTGTGGGAGTTACAATCGGCATCCTTGTAGGTAACAGCCCAGTGGTCGATAAAATGTTCGATCCGCTGTTTCAGTTTTTGAGAATGGTAGCTCCATTAGCTTGGGTACCAATCGCGCTAGCAGCCCTACGGCAGAATGAACCAGCCGCATTGTTTGTGATTTTTATTACCTCCATCTGGCCAATCTTAATCAATACAGCTGTTGGCGTTCGTGAAATTCCCCAAGACTACAAAAACGTGGCGAAAGTGCTGCGAATTTCTAACCAAAAGTACTTCTTTAAGGTATTAATTCCATCTGCGCTTCCTTACATTTTTACCGGGCTAAGAATTGCGATCGGTCTCGCATGGCTGGCAATTATTGCCGCAGAAATTGTCATGTCAGGTGTGGCAGGGATTGGGTTCTTTATTTGGGATGCCTACCAACAGAACTACGTAACAGAAATCATTGTTGCAGTAGTGTATATCGGTGCTGTTGGCCTAGTGCTAGATCGGCTAGTTTTGTTTATTCAAAAACGGATTGCACCCGGTCAGTAATGCGCTGAATGATCATTTGAAATCATCTAAGAAACTGTTTGAGAAGTTGACTGTTCATGCACGCAGAATCAACTCTCCCTAGCAGCTTCAAAACATCCCCTACCCCCCTACAGCTATGTCAGTCTTTGTTGCGGTCGAGCAAATCGAAAAGGTTTTTAATCTATCTGGTGGTGGACAATATATTGCCCTCAAAGGCATTGATCTAGAAATTAAAAAAGGTGAGTTCGTTTCACTGATTGGTCACTCTGGCTGTGGCAAGTCTACTCTGCTCAACATGATTGCAGGGCTAGATTTGCCAACCGAAGGGGTAGTGACGCTAGAGGGCGATCGCGTCACTAGTCCGGGCCCTGAGCGCATGGTGGTGTTTCAAAACTATTCATTGTTGCCTTGGATGACAGTGCGAGAGAACATTGCCCTGGCAGTAGATGAGGTGCTAGTCGATTTGTCAAAGGCCGAACGGCAAGCCATTGTTGAGCAGCATATTCAATTAGTTGGGCTACAGCATGCCGTCGATAAGCCCCCCTCCCAGCTCTCGGGCGGCATGAAACAACGGGTGGCGATCGCCCGTGCTTTGGCCATTCGTCCCAAGCTGCTGCTGCTAGATGAACCGTTTGGGGCACTCGACGCGCTGACCCGAGGCAACCTGCAAGAGCGGCTGAT
>CASBQX010000212.1 GCA_949127925.1 Synechococcales cyanobacterium PMM_0002 | reverse complement strand
TTTAACCTGGTATTTGCCACCAACACGCCATCATTAAATTTATGGAAATCTTTAGGGTTCAGCACAATTGGCCGCATTCCGAAGGCGGCGCATTTGGCGACCGGAGAAACCGTGGATGCGATTATGCTGTACTACGCCTTTGATGATCTGGCCTGATTGCTGCAATCTGCTATCCCAAAAACATCCAACAGGTGATGGCGCACTTGGCACGCATCACCCATTGGATGGCATTGGATATTTAGTTTAGAGCCGCTTGCTCAAACTATTCGACTCGAACTATTCGACAGCCGCTCTAGCCGCCGCTGCCTCGTCGGGGTGGATGCCCAAACGGGTTAAGTTAATTCGACCGCGTCCATCTACTTCACGCACTTTGACCACCACGTCATCTCCGACAGCCACTTCATCTTCTACCTTGCCCACCCGGTAGTCCGCTAGCTGAGAGATATGCACCATTCCTTCTTTGCCAGGGAGGAATTCGACGAAGGCACCGATGGGGATCACGCGGGTGACCTTACCCGCGTAGACATCGCCAGCGCTGAGCTTGCGGGTCATGCCTTCGATGATGGCGCGGGCAGCTTTGGCCTTTTCACCTTCGATGGCAGAAATCGTGACCGTGCCATCATCGTCAATGTCGATTTTGGCTCCAGTTTGCTCGGTAATCCCCTTGATGTTTTTACCGCCAGGGCCAATGACCATACCGATTTGATCTGGATCAATCTTGATGGTGAGTAGGCGTGGGGCAAAGGGCGACATTTCCTCACGGGGTTTGTCGATCGCCGTCAGCATCTTGTCCAAAATGTGGAGGCGTGCCGCTCGCGCTTTGGTGATGGCTTCGGCAATCACCGCTATGGGCAACCCGTGGATTTTCATGTCCATTTGCAAGGCCGTGATGCCGGTATCGGTACCCGCTACCTTGAAGTCCATGTCGCCCAGGAAGTCTTCAATTCCCTGAATATCGGTCAAAATGCGAATCTCGTCGCCTTCTTTGATCAAGCCCATGGCGGCACCGCTCACAGGCTTGAGGATAGGAACACCCGCATCCATCAGCGACAGCGTCGAGCCGCATACCGAACCCATGGAGGTAGAGCCATTGGATGACAGCACTTCAGAGACAACGCGAATCACGTAGGGGAAGTCTTCTTTGGACGGCAGCACGGGAATCAGGGCGCGCTCTGCTAGGGCACCATGACCCACTTCACGCCGACCGGGCGATCGCATGGGTTTGGTTTCACCCACGGAGTACGGCGGCATGTTGTAGTGGTGCATATAGCGCTTCTCTTCGTCTGGATGCAGGTCATCCATGGCTTGCGCATCTCCCGGTGTGCCCAGTGTCACCACCGACAGCACTTGGGTCAACTCGCGTTGGAACAGCCCGCTCCCGTGAACTCGGTTGGGCAGCACACCCGTCCGGCACGAAATTTTCCGCACTTCGTCCAGCTTGCGGCCATCCACGCGCACGCCGTCTTCAATGATTTGCCGACGCATCAGCTTTTTAGTGATGCTTTTGAAGGTGGTGGGGAGGGCTTTGGGGCTGGCGTCAGAGGCAACGCGAATGGCGTCAGCTTCAGGGAGTTCGGCGATCGCCTTGGCGACTTCCCCTTTGACGACATCTAATGCCGCATCGCGTTCACCTTTGCTGTTCTCAAAGTGACTCAGAATCTCTTTGATTGAGGCACTCGTGCGATCGGTAATAAAATCTTCGAGGGTAGAATCGACGACAGGGTCGGGAAGATGCACAATCTCGATCCCCAGCTCAGCAATCAAATCGCGCTGGGCTTGAATTAGATCGCGTACCGCCTCATAGCCAAAGTCGATCGCCTCAATCATGTCTTGCTCGGGCAGCTGGTTGGCTCCCGCTTCTACCATGATCACCCCGTCGGGCGACCCGGCCACAATTAGGTCTAAATCGCCTAGCTCAATTTCTTGATAGGAAGGATTGATGATGAAATCATCGCCAATCAGCCCAACGCGGACGGCGGCCATGGGGCCATTAAACGGGATTTTGGCCAGCAGCGTGGCGATCGACGCACCTGTGACCGCCAGCACATCGGGCGGCACCCGCGCATCCATCGACATGGTGGTGGCCACGATTTGAATATCGTCGCGCAGCCAGCTTGGAAACAGTGGACGCATCGGGCGGTCGATCAGACGACTGATCAGCGTTGCCTTCTCCGGCGGACGCCCTTCTCGACGCAAAAAGCCGCCAGGAATGCGCCCTGCGGCATAGAGCCGTTCTTCGTAATCTACTAATAGGGGTAAAAAGTCTATTCCCTCTCGTCCCGCTGCCCGAGTTGCCGTCACAAAAACCGCAGTATCTTCAGATTGCACGAGCACTGCGCCGCCTGCTTGGGGGGCAAGCAACCCCACCTTTAGTCGAATATCCCTTCCATCGAAGGATATTGACTTGTCTATCTCTGCGAACATGTAGCGATTTGTCCTTTTTCCTTATTTTCTTCTTTCGCAATCGTAGCACTGATATCACAAGTGCTGTCGTTTCGTTGAATCGCTCCACAAACTTGTGTGGGATCTGACTATTTTGCTGCGATCGAAGAGATTGGGTTCAAGCGTTTAGGGACGTTTCATCGTCGGGTAAAATCCATTGAGGTGGCTCGCTCATCCGCCGCTTAATCCGCTCTTCAGCAATTTCTAACATGCGGTCGAGGGAGTTACTCGCAATAAAATTAGCGGCCTGATCGCGATACTCGGTATTGGGGCACTGGTCACCCAGAACGCATCCGTTCTTGCAGGCTTCAGCGCAGTTAATCTGAGTTGGCTCCATAAAGATTTTCTCTCTGCTGCAACATATTTTCAAACGCTATTGTTCATCCTATCGCACTGCTGTCCGCCCCCAAAACGCAGGTCGGCAGCAGGAGCGTCAAGCGGCTTCAAAACTTTAATGGCGCTAACCCTAAGTATTCGAGACCGCTGGGCGATACGCCAAATCGGCAGGGCAGCACGTCTAGACCCAGGGCGATCGCCTCCCGCAACAGCTGACCATAGAGTGGGTCGGCGCTGTCGCCGGGGGCAAAGTGGGTGCAGTCACCCCGGTTGATGAAATACAGCATTACGCTTCTCATCTGTGGCAGCAGCGCCGTTAGCTCCCGCAGATGTTTTTGGCCGCGTTCGGTGACGCTATCGGGAAACAGCGCCAGCCGTCCCTGCACCCAGGTTGTGTTTTTGACTTCCACATAGATCGGGCGATCGCCATCATCTCCAGTCAGCAAAAAATCTACCCGGCTTTTCTTGTCCTGCCCATAGGGCACCTCACCGCGTACCTGGCTGTAGCCCTGGAGCTGTGGAAATAGCTGAGCTGTGAGCGCCGCCTTCACCACCCGGTTGGGCAGCGCCGTATTCACCCCCACCCAGGCCGGTTCGTTGTCATTAACTTGGATCATTTCCCAGGTATAGGGCAGCGAACGATTGGGGTTATCGCTGCGAGAAACCATCACCGGATTTCCGGGCAGATTGAGACCCGTCATTGACCCCGTATTGGGACAGTGAGCGGTGATCAATTCCCCATTGTCGAGTTGAATATCGGCAAAAAATCGCTTGTAGCGTTTGAGCAAAACGCCTGAATATAGCGGTGGATATGGATACGTCCAAGGGGAGGTCATGGCAGATGGCAGATGAAACAGCAGAGACGTGTGCGGTGAACGGCTGGGCGATCGCGGTCAATTCCCTCTAGGTGGAGAGCGATCGCCGATAATGGCGCAGTTCGCAGTAAGATACGAAATGGAGAGGTGGCAGAGTGGTCGAATGCGCTTGACTCGAAATCAAGTGTGCCGCAAGGCACCGGGGGTTCGAATCCCCCCCTCTCCGTTGCGTTGGGTTGAACCTGGCAAACTTGGAACCAGCGAAGTAGCCTATGATAGCAGCTTAGAGGGGCAATCGCCGTGATGCCAGCCATACCCCATTTCATGCTTAAGCCGGGATATCAACCCCAGGCCGCAGATACAACAGTGGCCGTAGATGCGCTTGGGTTTTGGCTGCTGCGGCAACGCACGGTGCAGCAGCGGTTAGCCATGGGCGTTGCCCTAAACCGGAGTGCGCGGCAGTTTTCGCTCAACTGCTTCTGTAATGAGCTTGGCCAAGTTTGTCTCAGCAGGCGTTGGGCAAGAAACTGGCAATAGCATGGCTGCAAGACAGTTGCCCGGTTGACTATGTGCCCCAGGGAAACGACATGACATGGATTCAAGACTCAATCACCCTGGCAGCGCAGCTGCATCCGATTTTTGCATCCCTTGGCGTTCCTTATTACATTACAGGTGGCGTGGCGGCGATCGCCTACGGAGAGCCTCGAACCACGCAAGATTTGGCTGTGGTGCTGTCGATTCAGTTGTCAGCCATTGGCACACTGGCAACTGTCCTAGAGCAAGCTGGCTTCTATGTCCCTGGCGTGGACGATGCCGTTTCGGGGCGAATGTAAACCCTGCAAGCTACCCATCAACAGAGCATTGCTCGGGCCGATTTGGTGATTGCCAGAGACGATGATTTTGCTCGAATTCAATTTGAGCGCAAGCAGCAGTACCCGCTCCCAGATGGCACAGAGGTGTATCTGGTTTCTCCAGAAGATCTGGTGCTAAACAAGATTCTATGGGGGCAATCATCCCGCTCAGAGAAGCAATGGCGGGATGTGTTAGCCATATTGAAAACCCAGGGCGATGGTTTGGATTATGCCTACTTGCAAACTTGGGCTGAGCGCCTAGGGATCTTGGCTAGCCTGGAACAATCACGGATTGAAGCAGGCGTTTAGGCGGCGATCCGTGCTCTGCGCAGGCAAGCCAACGCCCTGGTTAATGCGCCATCTTAGCGCTTGAGCAAGCGGGTGACAGATATCACCAGATCGGGAAATGCCAGCGGGCTAAGCTCTCCAGCCGTCAGCGTCATGGTTGAGCGATATTCACCGTCAACCGGATTGCGTTTCACCACCAGTTCCATTTGGCGTAAATTAACCATCCAATACTCACGAATCTGCGACTTGGCGTAAACCTGGCTCTTTTCTTCTAAATCTTTGCCCAAGCTAGTATTGGCAAGCTCAATCAGCCAAAACACATCCGCTGGGTCAGGGTGGCGATCGCCATAGCCTGCTGCTCGCCTGCGCACAATGGCCAGGTCAGGTTCTGGCTCTGAGTTGGTTTCTGGCAACGTAATCGGATGCCCCTCTCTCACCTTGGCGCGATCGCCCAGCAGTTGCCGCAGGTAATCCCCCGCATCACTGCTGAGATCGGCGTGGGTTGTCCCTTCTGAGGGCATTTCAACAATCTCCCCATTTAATAGCTCAACGGGACAGTTTGCCAAAATCCCGGCTGCAACCATGCGGTCATACTGGTCAAGCGTAAATTTTGCAAGCGTGACTGTCATTGGCGATCGCCCTCGTGGAGTGGATCGGACTAGGTGGTCGAGCGGCTTCCAGCTCAAATTGTCGAGAATGATCGAGTCTCTAAAGCCCCAAATCGACGGCAACCCGGTGGGCGCAGGCAAACCCCGAAAACGCCACAGCGTTTAGCCCTTGGCCGGGGAAGGTGCTATCGCCTACGCAATAGAGTCCAGGAATGGCCGTGCGGTTGAACGGCATCCCTAACAAGCCCAGCAGCTTGCGTTGCGGGATCGGGCCATAGGTGCCATCGGCTCGGCCTAAAAAGCGGCGGTGGGTGCGGGGTGTGCCGGCTTCTTGATAGTCGATGCCAGCCGATAGGCCGGGGAAGATGGCTTCTAGGCGATCGCACAATCCTTTGGCGACCAGCTCCTTTTTGGCCTCATAGGCGCTGGGAGACAGGTCTTGCCAGTCTTCAATCCAGTCGGGAGTGAAGGTGTGGATGATGTGGTGTCCTGGTGGAGCCAGATCGGGATCGAGCAGGGTGGGAATAGAGATGAAAATGGTGCCTCTGGCGGCTTCCAGGTGACTCCAATCTTCTAGCAAAATGTGGTGACAGTCGGTGCCGGGGGGCAACACGTCGGCTTTGACCCCAAGGTGCAAACTAAAAAAGCTGGGAGACTTTTTGTAGCGCTGCTGCCACTTTTTCTCGGCCTTCGGCATTTGCTCGGCTGGGATCAGTTTTTCGAACGTATCCCAGCGGGTGGCATTGGAGATAATTCGTCGGGCACGATAGGTTTGCCCTGAGGCCAGCCGCACGCCCACGGCGCGACCGTTTTCTTGCAGAATGTTGGTCACTCTGGCTTTGTACTGGATCATGCCACCCGCTTTTTCTAAGCCTTCCACCAGCTTTTGGGCAATTTGGCCAACGCCGCCTTTGGGATAGTTGATGCCGCCATAGTGGCGATCGCTAAACACCATGCCAGCGTTGATCATGGGGGTGAAATCGGCCGGGACGACCGACCAGCAGTAGCATTCCATGTCAATGAATTTGAGCAGATCGGGGTCGGCGATGTAGCGACGGGCCATGTCGCCAACATTTTGCGGCAGGTATTTGACCAATCCCAAACAGGCAAACGGATGCTGAAAAAATACCCGTGTCAAGTAGCGCGGTTCTTCTAGCGACAGCAAGTCCATGGCGTTGAGACAGTTAAACACCGCCCAACATTCGTCGTAGAACTGCCGGATGCCCTTGGCTTCGTGAGGAAATTTGGCAATCAGCTCTTGCAAAAATTGCTCGTAGTTTTTGTGGACACGCAGGTCTAGGTTTCCGGGCAGGTGGTAGTGGATTTGCACCGGGTCGGGGATGGTTTCAATCGTCATGTTGACGGCTTGCAGCGCCCGCGTTAGCAGGTTGGTCGTGCCCTGGCTGCCAAAGCCAAAAATCATTGAGGCACCCACGTCAAACCGATAGCCGTCGCGCTCAAAGTAGCCCGCACTGCCGCCGGGAATTAGATAGCGCTCTAGCACCAAAACGCTGGCTCCTTTGGCGGCTAGCTGGGTGGCTGTGACCAGGCCGCCAATGCCCGAACCAATCACGATCGCGTCAAATTCTTCTGATGCGGCATCTGGTTCGACAGCAGAGGGGCGTTGGCTTGCCTGCGCAGAGCGCGGATCGCTTAGTTCTGCAAGGGCGGGCTGAGACGAATTGGCATCGGTAAGCATACGAGTCTAAACGCTGAAATATCCCATTTACCAGTGTATCGAACTTACTAGTAGAAGACGGCGCAAGTTTAGCTACCGTAGTGCGGGCATCTTGCCCGCGCAGGCTGGAAGCCTGCGCTACGAACGGTAGGCAGATTTACGCCTCAGACTGCTAGCCGATTCTGCCTTGGTGCTAATCAGACCGTTAGCCAACTTCTATTCCATCAGAATTTTTAGCGTCTTGAGTAAGGATTGGTTCTGCGCCTCGGTGCCAATAGTAATGCGGAGTTTGTCGTCTAAGCCCGGTTGGTCGAAGTAGCGCACTAAGATGCCCAGTTTCTTTAAGCCTAGGTAGAGTTTTTCAGCATACATCTGGTCACTATTGGTGGGCGGCACTTGCACCAACAGGAAGTTAGTTTGAGACTCCCACACGCGGAATCCCAGATTTTGTAGCGCTAGCCGCATTTCGCTGCGAGAGAGTTTTACTAGCTGGACGTAGTGGTTTTTGTGATCTTGATCACGCATGGCAGCAGCACCAACCAAGCAGGAAATGATATCAACGTTGTAGCTGTCTTTGACCTTAAATAGCCCTGCTAGCAGCGACGGCTGGGCAATGCCAAAGCCCAATCGCAACCCGGCTAGCGAATAGCCCTTAGACAGGGTGCGGATCACAATCACATTGGCAAATTCATTCGCCAGCGGCAGCGCTGTTTCGTTGGCAAAATCGACATAGGCTTCATCAATCACCAACACCCCAGATACCTGACGGGCCAGTTCTCGCAGGTCAGCAATGGGCACCACATGGCCAGAGGGGCTATTGGGTGAGGCAATGAAGGTGATGGCCGCTTTGGCAGCAACCAGTTCGGCGATGGGTAAGCGCAAATCTTCCCCATAGGGAACTTCGACAATGTTGGCCGGCTGCATTTCCGTTAGCGTTCGGTACAGCACATAGGTCGGCGTTGGGTAGGTCACGGTGCGATCGGCTTCAGCGCAGGCGCGTACCACGAGATTGAGGATGTCGTCGCTCCCGTTTCCGGCAATCACCCAGCTGGCCGGGACATCTAGCACGTCACTTACCGCTCGCCGGAACTCGTTGGCGTAGGGATCAGGATAGCGCCGTAACCATTCCCCATCAATGCTGTAGAGCATGGCGATCGCCGCCTGGGAAGGAGGATACGGATTTTCATTGGTGTTGAGCTTAGTGATGCCACTGCTGGGTTTGGGCTGTTCACCGGGAACATAGCCCTCCATGTCATCAATATTTGGACGAAAGAAGGGATTCATAG
>CASBQX010000211.1 GCA_949127925.1 Synechococcales cyanobacterium PMM_0002 | reverse complement strand
TTTGGGGTTGGGAGTGGGCAAAACCGAACCCCCGTGCCCCGATTGCTCTAGAGATTGCGTAAGCTTGTCTAGACTCGTCTAGACTTGCCTAGATCTAGATCGTGTCACTTATAGAACACATTGTAGAGACTGAAGGGCAGCTGGCAGGATCGGTGTTCCCCCCTACGGGTATTCGTTTTACCGCATTTAGGAGCTGGACTCGCTCAATGTTTAATCTTTTTGCCTGTAGAAAACGCCCTGTAGAAAACACTAGTACTGCACGGCGGACGTTTGCCTACAGTTGAACGAGGGGCTTAAGCCCCTTGCCTAGGGAGCCTGTAATAGCCTGTAATGGTAGCTAGAATTCTTCCGCCAAGTACTAGATCTAGAAAAGTAGAATGTGGCAGCTCTTTCCAACGACATTCCTGAATAGCGTCGATGGCTTCCCGCACGAGCAAAAGGGGGGGTATACAGCTACGCAATGGAGAGACTTAACCCCTTACTATAGGGAATAGTCATGGGCGTTGCAACACCAGTCAGGTTAAGCCTTTGAGTTTTGAGTGACATCTACAGATGGATTAACCGGAATGGCCTTTCTGTCTTCAGAATCAATTCTAGAGAGCATCTCAACTATTACCCTTCAGATTCAGCAGGGGCAAGACTTGGAGGAATTTCTGCCGTGGGCGATCGCCAATGCCAGAACCCTCCTGCAAACGGATCGTGTCCTGCTCTATCGCCTCCTCCCCGAGCAAGATGCAGTGATAGCCTTTGAATCTGTGGGTGCAGAGTGGACACCCCTGCTGGGGCAACTGATCTACGACCCCTGCCTTGCCGCCACTTGGGTCGAACGCTACCAACAGGGACAGACCACCACCATCACTGACATCCACGATGGGACAGTCGCCCCTTGCCATGTTCAACTGCTGGAACGGTTGCAGGTGCAGGCTAATTTAGTTGTGCCCATTTTGAGCCAGGGTCGCCTGTGGGGATTGCTGATTGCCCACCACTGCCGCAGTCCGCGTGAGTGGCAACCGCTAGACGTGCAGCTGTTGCGGCACTATGCCCTGCAACTTGGGGTCGCCATGCAGCTCGCAGCCCTGCAACGACGACAGCCGTTAGAGCGCCAGCTGGAGCCGCACTCCTTTGACGCTGAACCGTCCCCGATCGCCAAGCACTCAGAGCCACCCGACGTGGCAACCCAACCGGGGATCAGTCCAAACCACCCGCCGATCCAGCGCCTCGAAGCGGAGCGCCAACACGCCGAAGCCAAGCTACGCCAGCTAACGGCGGTGATGGAAAACGCGGTCACGGGTCTGTCCTACCTCGATCCACAGGGGCATTATGTTTATGTCAATCAAGCCTATGCCAACATCACAGGGTATCCAGCGGCAGCGCTGGTCGGCAGTCCGTGGCAGCCAACGGTGCATCCCGATGACCTACCCGCCATGCTTGCGGTCTATCAGCAGATGCTAGAGACGGGCTGGGTCGAAATTGAAGCGAGAGGCATACGTCAAGATGGCTCGGTGTTCTACAAACAGCTGGTGCTGATTGCGTCCTACGACGAACAGCACCAGTTTGTCGGACATCACTGCTTAATGAAGGACATTAGCGATCGCAAACGGGCTGAAGCCGCCTTGCAGGCAAGCGAAACACGTTTGCGATCGCTGATTACAGCAATGGCCGAAGGGGTTGTGCTCCAGCAGGCCGATGGCAGCATTACGGCCTTTAATGCCGCCGCCGAACGGATTTTAGGGCTGACGGCTGAGCAACTGATGGGAAAAACCTCGGTAGATTTAGACTGGTGCACAATCCACGAAGATGGCTCGCCTTTCCCCGGTGAGACCCATCCCGCCATGCTGACACTCCAAACCGGGCAACCCCAAGCTCAGGTGGTGATGGGTATTTGCAAAGGCAAAGGCGCAACCACCTGGATTGCGATTAATGCCCAACCCCTGGTTCACCCCGGCGAACCTCTACCGTATGCTGTCGTCACCTCGTTTTCCGATATTACAGCGCTCAAGCAGGCAGAGCTGGCGTTGAAAGAGCAGACTGATCAAAAGCTACTGATGATGGCGATCGCCCAACATCTGCGGCAATCGCTGGACTTAGATCAAATACTCCAGACCACGGTGACGGCGATCCAGAAGTTCCTGCAAACCGACCGCGTGCTCATCTACCAGTTTGCGCCTGATTGGAGTGGCAGCATCATTGCCGAAGCCGTGACAGCAGGCTGGCGCTCTGTGCTTGGTATGCAAATCACTGACACCTATTTTGTCACCCACCAGAATCTGTCTTATCAAGGCGGCAAAGCCAAGGCCACCAATGACATTTACACCGCTCAGATTGATCCCTGTCATCTTGCCCTGCTAGAGCAAATGCAGGTGCGAGCCAAGCTTGTGGTGCCGATCCGGCAAGCTGAGCACCTGTGGGGGTTGTTAGTCTTCCAGCAGTGTGGTGCGCCCCGGCACTGGGAAGCGTCAGAAATTGAACTCCAGCAAAGTCTGGCGACCCAGATTGCCATCGCCATCCAACAAGCCGAACTGCATCAGCAGGTGCAACAGCTCAACACAAACCTAGAATTGCAGGTGCAGTCACGCACAGCCCAACTCCAGCAAGCTCTAGACTTTGAGGCGCTGCTAAAACGCATTACCGATCAGGTGCGCGATAGCCTAGATGAACAGTACATTTTACAAACGGCGGTGAAAGCACTGGCTCAAGGCTTGTTGCTTGAGGCTTGCGATACGGGGCTTTATAACACCGAGCAAACCACCTCAACGATCGCCTACGAATGCACCCGGTCGCTCACAGCCGCGCAAGGCCAGTCGTTTGCACTAGCAACCGCGCCCCATCCCGAGATCTATCCCTTCCTACTCAGTGGGCAGACCTGCCATTTTAGCGATATAGCTCCAAATCCACTGCGCTCGGATCAACGGTTGCTCACCACCCTGGCAGTGCCGCTGGTGGATGACCAACGGGTGCTAGGAGATATGTGGTTATTCAAACCAGCCGAGGCTGCGTTTACTGATCGAGAAATTCGGTTAGTGCAACAGGTCGCCAACCAATGCGCGATCGCCCTGCGTCAGTCTCGCCTCTACCAAGCCGCCCAGTCGCAGGTGCAAGACCTGGAACGGCTGAACCAACTGAAAGATGATTTTCTCAGTACGGTTTCCCATGAGCTGCGATCGCCAATGGCCACCATTAAAATGGCCACCCAAATGCTAGAAATTAGTCTGGAATCTCTGGGCATCTTAAAAACTGATTCTAGAGATATCAGTCGCTACTTGAAAATTCTGCAAGAGGAAGGGCAACGCGAGATCAATTTAATTGATGATTTGCTGGATCTAGCCCGATTAGACGCTGAAACAGAACCGCTCTATCTCTCTCCAATTTCCCTCCAACTCTATATTCCTCATCTGGCAGAGCCTTTCTTTGAACGTACCAAGCAGCAGCAACAGCAACTATCCATCCACATCCCCGAAGACCTACCGCTCTTCACCATGGATTTGCCTTACCTGGAACGCATTTTGACCGAGCTTCTGCACAATGCCTGCAAATATACGCCTAGCGGAGAAACAATCACAGTGTCGGCTCAAGCCACTGAGGCCACCCTGGAGATTTGGGTGAGCAACTCTGGGGTCGAAATTGCAGCCGCAGAATGCGATCGCATCTTTGACAAGTTCTACCGCATCCCCAACAGCGATCCCTGGAAGCACGGCGGCACGGGGCTAGGATTAGCCTTGGTGAAAAAACTGACTGAACGGCTGGGCGGTCAGATCTCCGTTAGCAGTGGTGAGGGTCAAACGACGTTTGGGCTAACGTTTAGACTTGCAATTCCTGCTTAGATTCTCCATACACTGCGATATCGACCCAACTCTCCGCCCCACAAATCACCGCACAGATGGCGATCGCCTGTCGTACTATGAATTTACACGGTAAGTAAATTCACTGTTTCTCATGCACGGAGCCAACGATGACCTCCCAGAGTTCTTCTCCTGATCCCCCCGCAGCGCCGCCGCCTTCCCATTGGCAGCGCGATCAGCAGATTATTGAAGCGTTGGCCACGCTGAACTATCGCTCAGGGGAGTTAGATCAGTATTTGCAGACCATTGCTCGCAGCGTCTGCAATTTGCTGGAGATTGATCTAACGGTGGTGACGCTGGTGCAAGATCGGGCATTTGACCGGGTCATCGCTAGCTCTGACGGGAAAGAAAACCTGACAGTATATGACCTGCATGGCACAGTCACGGGATCGGTGGTGGCCTCGGGGCGATCGCTGGTCGTAGAAGATGTGCGACTGACTCAGGACTTTGGCTCTACCCCAGCCGGGTTCTTATGCTACTTGGGGGTGCCGCTGCGCACTGCCCAGGGAGACACCATCGGCACCATTTGTTCTTTCCATAGTGAGCCACGCGCTTTTTTGCCAGAAGAAATTCGCACGGCTGAACTGTTTGCCGAGCGGGCAGCCGCTGCCATCGACAACTATCGCCTATACCAGCTTCAGCAACAGTTTAGCGATCGCCTAGAAGCTGAGGTAGTTAAACGCACAGTGGAGCTGCGGGCAGCGCAGTCGCGCCTGATTGAACAAGAGCGCCTAGCTGCGATTGGAGAATTTGCCGCGACCATTGTTCATGAAATCCGCAACCCGCTGACGACAGTAAAAATGGGTTTAAACCACACCCAAAAATTAGAACTATCCGCTACCGACAAAGAACGGCTCCAACTCGCGCTAGATGAAGCTAGGCGGTTGGAAGAGTTGCTGAACGAGATTTTACTATTCTCCAAACCCCATGTGATTCAGCCAATGGAGGTAGAGGTCAACACCTTGCTAGAAGAGGTGTTAACCCTGATTCGGGAAACGCCAGAGGCTCAAGGACAGCGGATTACTCTAGTGCCACCGTCTACGGTGCTGTATGTGGTCGGCGATCGCGACAAACTCAAACAGGTGTTGATTAACTTGTTGAATAATGCCTGTGAAGCCTCTACCGCACCGGGCACAGCAGATGCAGCCCATGCAACGGCTATCGTCACCTGTAAGGCAGACGTCATGGAGGACGACAAAGTCTGCATTTCGATTCACAACGAAGCGCCTCCCATTCCGCCAGAGCAATTACCCAAACTGACCCAACCGTTTTATTCAACGAAGCCTGGAGGCACAGGGCTAGGGTTGGCGATCGTTAAGCGGATTATAGATGCCCATGGTGGAGAGTTACACCTTGAATCGACGGCTGAGAGGGGGATGCTGGTGCGGGTAGAGTTGGCCAGCATCAAGAAGTAGCTCGCGGTGAGGGAGCGACGACCCATAGTCCGTAGAGCGGCTGGTTTTGAATTTGAATCAAAAAAATTATGCCTGAGCGTGCGTACCTAGGATTTCGGCTAAGCCAGGAACCGCGTTTTCTACGTAACCCTTAGCCGCATTGCGCAGTTTGCCGTAAGCCCCGCGCAACATCGCTCTATTCGTCTTTTCAACCTTTGCATCGGTGAGACTAAGCAGCTGATCGGCTGTCCGAGAACGGTTTGCTATCAAATGCTGGACTGGATCGCCCGTTAGCACGCCTTCATCCCAGATCGGATCGAGCGCAGTGAGGGCATCGGGTAAAAGCCGTTGGATGGCTCCAGAAATATAGCTAGGGTCAATGCCCTTGACGGCACCATAGGCCGCTTTCAGCCCCAGCCCTGAGATGCCGCCTTGAGCCGCTACTTGCTGATCAATTAATTTGGCGCAGTCTGCCACTAAGTGCATCTGTGTCGTCTGATCGCTAATTTGCTCGTTAAGTCCCATTATTTCTCTCTAGATGGATCAGCGTTAATTTCTTATTTTTGGCAAATTTGGATCAAATTCAGTCATTTAATCCCATCTTTTGAACGTTACTTAACAGGAATGTAAATTTTTCTTGACTGTCCAATAAAATCGGGTTCAGGGCGATAGTTTGGCTCTAGCCAAGTAGAACAGCTGACTCAACCTTTAAAAGTAGCGTCGAGTTGCCCTATCTATCTCTTCAGTAGGACTACGCGAAATCAGCAGGCTATGGCGGAAGGTTGATTTGGAATGTAAAGAAGCCTAGAGCAGCTAGTAGTCTGAGGCGTAAATGCTGCCTAGCGTTTGTAGTGCAGGCTTCCAGCCTGCGCGGGCAAGATGCCCGCCCTACGGTAGCTAAACCTGCGCCGTCTCATACTAGCGATCGCACAATTTAGCAATTTTCTCAGACGAAATTTCCTGCATGTCTTGCTAGAAGCAGGGCCGAGACAGCATAAACCTATCTCTATAGTGAGGCAAGGAAAAGCTGTATCCATGCTTAGCGGACAAAATTTGACAACTTCCGGGTTTAAAACAGTAGAGTAGAGGTTGACGATATTTTGGATGTCAGCGACCTTGAACCCGATCTCGACAGTTTTAGACTGTAGAGGGTTTTAGGTTTTAGACATTGATGCATTAGCCAGGAGACCGACGATTATTATGCCGCAGCTAGAGCTTACCCAAGAACTCGACTTCCAGAGTGACGTTTACAAAGATGCCTACAGCCGGATTAATGCCATCGTCATTGAAGGTGAGGAGGAGGCGTTTGATAACTACCAGCGGCTGGCAACGTTGATTCCTGATCAACAGGAGCAGCTGCTCACCTTGTCAAAGATGGAAAACCGCCACAAAAAAGGCTTCCAAGCCTGCGGCAAAAATTTGGCAGTGACGCCTGACATGCCGTTTGCGAAGGAATTCTTTGCTGGCCTGCACCAAAACTTTCAGGACGCGGCGGCGGATGGCCGGATCATCACCTGTTTGTTGATTCAATCGCTAATCATTGAGTGTTTCGCGATCGCCGCTTACAACATCTATATTCCTGTAGCCGATGACTTTGCGCGCAAAATCACTGAAGGCGTGGTCAAAGATGAGTATATGCATCTAAAATTTGGCGAAGAGTGGCTGAAGGCAAACTTTGAGACAGCGAAAGATGAACTGGAAGCGGCCAACAAGCAAAACCTGCCCCTGGTTTGGCGGATGCTGAACCGAGTGGAAGATGATGCCAAGGAGCTAGGCATGGAGAAGGAAGCCCTCGTGGAAGACTTCATGATTAGCTATGGTGAAGCCTTAAGCAACATTGGCTTTACGACCCGTGACATCATGCGGATGTCGGCCTACGGCCTATCTGCCGTGTAAGTAAAATCCACGGATTTTAAACCTCCGACTTCTCAAAGAAGTCGGAGGTTTTTTTGGGGAGGTTTTTTATTAGGCGATGCCAGGTTCGCTGCCCAGATTGGCGATCGCTAGCAGGGCAAACACCAGAAACAGCGCCCCGCCTGTCAAGGTCAACACCTTTTCGGAAATACGTCCGGCGATCAACTTGCCGCCCACTACGGCGATCGCGGCACAAATGGCATGACCCAAAATTGCCCCCAGCGTCACTCCAATCGCATCTTTAGACGCCGCCAAGCCGATGGTCGCAATTTGGGTGCGATCGCCCCATTCTGCCAAAAACGTTAGGCCAAAGGTCTGAAGAATAATGGCCAGATTGGTGGGTTGCGTGACCATCTGGATTTCAGCCTGGGCAATGGCTGCCACCGCTTCTTCACACACCGCATCACAGGGCGCATCTGCCATCCGCCACCCCTGAAATAGCAGGTTGAAGCCAAAGGACAGAAATAGTCCAATTTCGGCATAGCGGATGTATTGGGGTGGGAAAAAGGTGGCCAGCTGACCCATGAGCACCGAAATCACAGTCATCGCCGCCAATGCCGCTACTGCGCCAATGAAGACCAGCGATCGCCGCTGCCGCGTTGCCATAATCACCGCGATAAAAAATGTCTTATCGCCCAGCTCCGAAATTGTAATTAATAAAAGCCCTGCAACAAATCCTTCAAACATGCTCCATCTCCTCTCAGAACTGCGTGGCGGTCTGAGTGGACTCGATGGATGCAGACACACTCCACCGAATCCACAAACCTGTGGACTCAGTGAAGGTCTCGCTAAATGATTGGGTGACAATACGTGAAATACGTCACTGACTCAGCACCCGAACCAGGGTCATCCCCAGTATGTTGATTCGGGCAAACTGGCGCGTGCCAGCAGCTACTCCCCTTCAAACACATCCATCATACAGGCTTTCAATAGAAAATACATGCTTCCCGCAGACAGACTAGTTGAACCTGTTTTCCTTCTGTTTTATCTGCCTCACGCTCAAGCCAATCACCAAGGCAATGGCTCCAACGGCAGCAGTGCCCCAAATCTTCTGCACATCCGGCTGTCGAGCCGCGATCGCCAAATAAGCCCAAATAAAAACCAGCACAAACGCCGTATCTTCTCGCTGCCACACCACAACCAGGGCGATCGCGGTTGCCACCACAATCATCACAGCCGTCCAACTCTCAGCGCCCAATATCGCTCCATCCCAGCCTGAGTGATGGAGTGCAGACGCGATGTTGACTATAGTTGCAACTGAAATCCAACCCAGATAGACACTGAACGGAATATGAACCATCCAGCGGCGGCGGCGATCCACTCGCACGCGCCCAATGCCCAACCGCAAATAGATCTGCACCAGCGATCCCAAGATCACCAGCATGACAGGGACAGACGCCCAAAATTGCTGCCACGTAAATAAATAGACCCAGATAATTTGAGCAATGCAGGCTAAAATCAGCAGCTGATCTACCCGCAGCATCGTTTCGTCGCCCTGCTGAACCGGACGAAATTGGTAGATGCCATAGGCGATCAGCCCCACATAAATTAAGCCCCAAATGGCAAACGCATAGTTAGCTGGCGTAATCAGCACTCCGCGCAACACCGTATTTGACAACTGACCAATATTGATGCCGTTGGGCGGGGCAAGATTAGACAGGGTGTTAAATGCCAGGGTGGCCAAAATAGCAATGGGAGTGGCGATCGCCAGTCTCTTGCCGTCACTAAAAAAGTTTGGAGGCACGTTCATCAGATGCTTCTCATCGGAAACAGGTAGCCTTGATGCTGACCCACATCTTGCCGGGAATCCTCTTCCTAAAGTAGGAGATATCGAGCTAGAAATTGCAGGATTAGATCCCCAAGGTCTCAGCCTAATTTCCCCGTTCTGCCAATTTTAGCCAACGCTCAGTAGCGGCATCAATCGCCTGACTCACTTCTGCCAGCTGTTGCGCTAGCTGTTGCACGTCACCAGGCGCACCCAGAGAAGTGCTGTCAAGGAGTTTCTCTAGGTCTGCCTTCTCCGTTTCTAGCTGCGGAATTTGGGTTTCTAGCGTCTCATATTCGCGTTTTTCTTTATACGAAAGCTTTCGAGCTGTTTTAGCAGCGGGTGCAATCACCGCTAGCGGCGGCGCGCTGCCAACGCTCTGAGGTTTAATTCCAGTGTCCTGGATCTTCGCTCCGGCTTCCTTAACGCCTGCCTCTTCATCTTTTTTGCAGTCTAAGTACACCGAATAGTTGCCCGGAAACTGGCGCAGCGTCCCGCCCGGTTCAAAGGCAAACACCATGTCAATGGTGCGATCGAGGAAGTAGCGATCGTGGGAAACCACAATGACACAGCCGTTAAAGTCTTCTAAGTAATCTTCCAGCACCGCTAGTGTTTGCACGTCCAAATCGTTAGTCGGCTCGTCCAAAATCAGCAGGTTGGGCGCACTCATTAGCACCCGCAGCAAAAACAGCCGCCGCTTTTCACCCCCGGAGAGTTTGGCGATCGGGGAATATTGCTGATTGGGCGGGAACAGAAACCGCTCCAGCATTTGCGAGGCGGTAATAATGCTGCCGTCTGAGGTTTTGACTAGTTCCGCTACGGTTTTGAGGTAATCGATGACGCGCAGGTCGTCATGCATCTCGACGTCTTCGGAATGCTGGTCGAAGTAGCCAATATGAATGGTGGAGCCAAGCTCGACGGTGCCCGAGTCGGGCTGGATGCGCCCAGTAATAATATCCATCAGGGTGGATTTGCCCGCGCCGTTGCTGCCAATGATGCCGATGCGATCTTCGGGGTTGAAGTTGTAGGTGAAGTCTTTGATCAAGGTGCGATCGCCATAGGCTTTGCAGACCGCTGTCAGCTCGATTACCTTTTTGCCAATCCGCCGCCCCACGGTAGAAATTTCAACCTTCCCATTGGCTGATTTGAAGTCCTGCGACTGCATATCGCGAATCCGATCAATTCGCGCTTTTTGCTTGGTGCTGCGGGCTTTAGGACCTCGCTTTAGCCATTCCAACTCGCGGCGCAGCACGCCTGCATGTTTGCGCAGGCTGCTGGTGGCCACGTCCTCCGCCTCCGCCTTTTTCTCTAGGTAATAGGCGTAGTTGCCGCTGTAGGCATACAGGTCGCCGCGATCGATTTCGAGAATGCGATTGGTGACGCGATCGAGGAAATAGCGATCGTGGGTAATGAGCAGCAGCGCTCCCCGGTAGCGGTTGAGGTAGCTCTGGAGCCATTCCACCGACAGGGCATCTAAATGGTTAGTCGGCTCATCCATCAGCAGCACGTCTGGGTCAGACAGCAGCGCCGCCGCCAGTGCAATCCGCTTGCGGTAGCCACCAGACAAATCGCCAATTTTGGCCTCCAAATCTTCAATCCCCAGCTTGGTGAGGATCACCTTGGCGTTGGTTTCTAGCTCCCATGCGCCTTCCGTTTCCATCCGCTCCGACAGGCTAGACAGCCGCGACATCAGCGTATCGGTATCGGCGTGGGGATCGCTGTAGGCGTGCGCCAACTGATCAGAAATATCTTCATATTCTCGTACCAGCGCCATTTGCTCA
This sequence comes from Synechococcales cyanobacterium PMM_0002, assembly GCA_949127925.1. GTDB lineage: Bacteria > Cyanobacteriota > Cyanobacteriia > Elainellales > Elainellaceae > CASBQJ01. The sequence goes on along the minus strand of CASBQX010000211.1, from coordinate 3,153 downwards.
CCGCTGTCGGCAAAGACCTGTTCTAGCACGGTGCGCTCGTCGTCTAGGTCGGGCTGCTGCGGCAGATAGACGATTTTGGCGCTAGAGTTGACCCACAGTTCGCCACTGTCAATCGATTCCAGTCCAGCGATCATTTTTAGCAAGGTAGACTTGCCAGAGCCATTGGTGCCAATCAGCCCCACCTTATCGCCCTCGTCCAGGCTAAAGCTGGCATCGCGCAGGAGTTCTTTAATACCGAAGTCTTTTGCCAGCGATCGCAGCGTAAAAAGCGCCATGGGTTCCACAATAGCTATTCGTAGCCTAGTCTAACGTTCAACGCTGCCGTTATGGGGATAGTTCAACGGCTATAAATGCGGGTGTAAATGCAAGGTAGGATAGGCGGGGATATTCTGCTCACTCGCCTAGCGTTATGGATCAAACAGCACCCTGGCTCGAACTCAGCTTTGATGCAACAGCCGAAGCCGTGGATTGGGTGCGATCGCTCCTGGCAAAAACGCCCTACACGGGCACCCTGCACCTCACTCCCTACCTTGCCGCCGAGCGCGTCAGCGACTACCTTGCCGCCGATCGCATCAACGACCAGGCCGACGCATCTAGCCCATGGGCGTTTACCGTTTATCTTTACGTCCCCTACAACAGCCAAGCGCGATCGCAGATTGACGACATTGCCCAGCAGCTCTCGCCGCTGCATCGCACTGGACTCACCTCCGAGCTACAAACAGCCATACTGAACGAAATGCCGTCATTGAACGCGGCGCTTAACCCGCTAGCTCACCGGGTAGGGCAGCGGTTTGTGGTGCGTTGGCTGGCCGGGGCGGAACCTGCGTCGCCCGACTCGCCTATATTCCCAGCATCGACCGACGACATAGAACTAAACTTGCCGCCTTCCCTTGCCTTTGGCAGCGGATTGCATCCAGCTACAGTGCTGAGTTTGCGGCTGTTGGAGAAATATGTACAGCCGTGGATGCACACGCTTGACTTGGGCTGCGGGTCGGGCATTTTGACTGTGGCGATCGCCAAACTGGGGGCGCAGGTGCTGGCCTTAGACAATGACGCGATCGCTGTCGGGGCCACTGCCGCTGCCGTTCAGCAAAACGGGGTAGCGCCGCAAGTCACAGTCAGGGCAGGCAGCTTGGGCAGCGGCAGTCAAATGGGTCACTGGATGGGTGGTGATGTCCTAGACGACGTGCCAGCGCTTCAACCCGCCGCTAGCTTTGACCTAATTGCCGCTAACATTTTGGCACGGGTTCACATTGCCCTAGCTCCAGACTTTCGGCGGGCGCTGCGTTTGCCCGATCTGGCAGATCTGGCAGGACATGAACCCGGCGGACTGCTGATCGCCGCTGGGTTCACCGCTGAGTATGAAGCCGATGTCGCCGCTGCCTTTGTCGCCGCTGGATTTGAAGCCGTGGGAGGCGATCGCCTGAACGAATGGGTGGCATTGGCCTATCGGTTAAGGGCTGAGTAATGATGCCATCTGGTAGTTCGTTCTGCAAATCGAATCAACATAACTATGGCCGCAATTCAATGATTACTGTCCACCACTTAAACAACTCTCGCTCTCAACGTGTACTTTGGCTGCTAGAAGAACTTGAACTCCCATACGACGTCAAGCGCTACGAGCGTGACCCAAAAACGATGTTGGCACCCGCATCGCTCCGTCAGATCCACCCACTAGGCAAATCGCCGGTGATTACGGATGGCGAACTGACCCTGGCTGAATCCGGTGCCATTATCGAGTATCTAGTCGAACGCTATGGCAACGGTCGATTGGCTCCTGCTCCAGGCACGCCAGACCATCTGCGCTACATATACTGGCTGCATTACGCCGAAGGGTCTGCGATGCCACCATTAGTGTTGAACCTGATCTTCAACCAAATTGAGAAGAATTCAATGCCCTTTTTTGTGCGACCGATTGCCCGCATAATCGTCAGTCGGGTCAAGAGTTCGTTTATTGAACCTCAGATCACCCAACACCTGGATTATATGGAGGCGGAGATCGGCAAAACCCCATGGTTTGCCGGTGACGAATTCACCGCAGCCGATATTCAAATCAGCTTCCCACTGGAGGCCGCAGCGGCAGGGGCTGGGCTGAACGAGAGCCGCCCAAAACTCATGGCATTTTTGCATCGGATTCACACCCGCCCGGCATACCAGCAAGCGCTAGAACGGGGTGGTACTTATGAGCTTTTGAGTTGAGCGATCAGTATCGAGTCTATACCGGACGGGTGGAGGGTCGCTTTTGGCTGGTCTGGCAGTCGGCGCGATCGCCCCAAGACTTTGCGACGACCCCTGTGGCGGTAGGGCTGGATAGCAGTTGGCAAATTCGTGCCACCTTTGAGCCAGAGGGCACTTCAGATCGAGGTGGCGATCGGGGTCGTCCACCCCTGCGCACCCGCTACGACGGCACATTGCCTACCAACTTGATCAGCCGTGACGGCAACCGCTTTGTGCTGGCGCTGGGGCAACTGCCGATTAGTGCCCGCGACCTAATTCCGGGTGTGCGCATTGAAGTAGAACTGACGGCCACGCGATCGTTTGCAGGACGCAGCGCCGAACAAAAGCTGGAAAAATGTGGTGAAATTCGGCGGTAATTCAGCCATCTGTAGGGATGACATTTCTGGCATTGCTGAATTCAGCCCTGAATTCAGCAACGCCCTTGGCCTACGGTCGCTGTCTGCGCCGCGTCAGAATGCTGACCACTTCGCCCGGATTGGCACCGGGCACCAGGCTGCTCCAATCGTTGGTGTCGGCAAATCCGCGTGCGTGCAGGTCGTGAATGGTTGCTTCTACCCAGGTGGGGCTGCTAATCAGCAAGACGCGCATCTGCTCTTGGCCGGGTGCCAGAGGATGGAAGTAGAACGGCAAAATTATCGGCGAAGGGCGATCTTCTGCACCCCCCTCGCTACTCTCACGATCGGTCAAAAAATTGCGGGCAATGGGCGCAGCAAACATCTCAAGCATCGGGGTTCTCTTGCATTGGGTAAGAGTAAACCCCAAAAACCTAGCCACCCCGTTTCCATAGGAAAGTAGGGTGGCTATCGAGAATGGTAAAATCTCGTGTTAGCCTCCATACTGCCTTTACACAGTTGGGGGTTAGCCGCTCAATGTTGTGACCATCAGCATTGGGCGGTGCTAGTTTTTTGGAGCGAA
>CASBQX010000210.1 GCA_949127925.1 Synechococcales cyanobacterium PMM_0002 | reverse complement strand
TCTATCCTGTTTGGCTCAGACTGGAAAGTCCTGAAAAGCTCTTTTTATAACGATTCTGGGCGAACTAGACCCCGATGAAATATATTCTCTCGCCTGGATTTAACACCTAGACAGGTATCCTACCAAAGACTTAAGTTTTGAGCAGATGCTTGAACACCATCTCCAATAAATAGCCCTCAAAGTCTATACCCAATCAGCCACCCAGCAGGTTAACTATCATTTAAACGCTATCTATCTAATACTCTCAAACTGAGGATAGAGAGATCCGATCACCCTAGAAAGGCATTAGGGAGAGTGGCAGATGTCTGTGTACCCAGTTTGGGAGTTAGGGCAGACAGGGTTCTGTTTCTATGTCCAGATTTGGGCATAAGGGCAAAATATTATCTTTGTCTTAGGGAAATTAGGTTTATGGTTTCAGCAATCCTTTGGAGGCGCTACAAAATTTTAAGGCATATTATTTTGTGTCGTAGTCACCATTAAACACCGACCGCCCCCTAAATGTATGCGATGCGATCGCCCCCACTCAACGGCTACGGCTTGCAATCGCATTGCGTCAGGTCACAATGGCAATGTAAGAGCTGCAATAGCATTGTAGGGGATGACAAAAATTAAACCTGTGTTCTGCCTCCCCAGAAAATTTCTGCATTTGGGTCTTGACGACAACACGCCTGTACTCGTATCCTTGCATATTAAGGTTGCTGAGCGACAAACCCCACGCAACCCCACTCCGCCCGAAAATCTAGCACCACTCAATGCTGTCGGAAGCAACATTGAGTGGCTAACCCCCAACTGTTACGGCAGTGTGGCGGCTAACACGGAATGATAGCATTCTCGATAGCCACCCTGCTTTCCTATGGAAACGGGGTGGCTAGGTTTTTTGGGTTTCCTCTTACCGCCCAATGCAGGAGAACCTCAATGTTTGAGATGCTTGATCGCCCAACTGCCCGCACTTTTTTGATCGATGGCCGAGACATGGATGATGCCGATCGGCCTCTGCCATGGCTGTTGCCCCTTTACTACACTCCGCTTGCACCCGGCCAAGAACAACAGCGGATCTTGATTATTAGCAGTCCCACCTGGGTGCGTGAAACCATCCATGACCTGCATGCACGCAGGTTTGCCAACGTCAACGACTGGAGCAGCTTGCTACCGGGTGCCAATCCGGACGAGGTGGTCAGCATTCTGACCCGACGGCGGCAACGACGGTAAACAAACAGGTAGGAGCGACACGGTTGTTCGCCCGGTTTGGAGAGGGCGTGCGATCGCCGTCTGAACTGGGTCAACGGCCGTTGACTCCTACGGTATGTCCGAACCGGGTCAACGGCCGTTGACCCCTACAGCGTCTGATTGCGCGCTATTGTTTTTCGCATATCCTTAACGAAAAGGCTTGTGATTATGTCGTTGGATGCGATCGCCAATCAGCTCGAAAAGCTAGCTGCGTTGCAATATTTCGTGGAAGCGTCTGCTGTTGGCTTTTCTGCCGTGTCGGGGATGATAGCAGCCGAAAAACGGCGGATGGATTTAGTGGGTACCTATGCTGTGGCGTTGATTAGTGCCTTTGGTGGCGGTACATTGCGCGATGTATTGCTAGACCGTCGCCCGATGTTTTGGGTCAGCCATGAGGAATTTTCGATCGCCATTTTGGGCTTATCCATTGTGTTTCACTATGCAGCACAGTTGCGGCGATCGCTGACCCCGTTGCAGGCTCGGGTTTACCGACTGTACGACGTTGTAGATACGCTGGGGTTGGCGCTATTTAGTATTTCGGGTACCACGTTTGCCCTAGCCTATCGCGTTCCTTTGTTCAGCGCTACATTATTTGGCATCATGACGGGCGTGTTTGGCGGTGTCTTACGCGATATCATATTGTTGCAGCTACCGACCGTGTTTGTGCAATCTACGTTGTATGTCACCTGTTCATTTTTGGGTTGCTGGGTCTACATTGTGGGGCTGTCTCTTCGGTGGAATGAGGCGATCGCAGGCTCTTTGGGCTTTACCACAATCGTAGTGTTACGGATGCTGGCAATCCGCCATAACCTAACATTGCCAGCCCCATCCCACTTTAAGCAACGGCCATGACAGTTGCTCTACCCATTAGGTTGCGCCTAGTAGAAGACTGCGCAACGTTAAAAAACCAAGCATTACTATCCAGATAAAGATTGGACTCCCGCACTAGATGACATCCACACGGCAAGTGGCACAAGATTCTGGAGCTTGATCTACAATTGCAGCATCTTCTGACTATGCGGATGACTTAAATTATCCAGCGCGATCGCCCAGTGCAATGGTCAGTAAAACTGCTGCTGCGATCGCCGCTATCGTTCGCATATGATTCCAAAATGTCTAGGTGCTCAGGTAATTAGCCCACAGCATCGCACCGCTGGCACTGAGTGGATCTGCCTTGGCCAGCGCTTCATTCAGCGGCACATTAAAATTGCCATCAAGCCTCTGAATCAGTACTGAGTCACTTATGCGTCATAGCAACTACCCTGTTTCTGGCCTCACCGGGAACGATTGATGCCCTCTAAACCGGCATTGATGCTAAGAATGATGGATTCAATCAGATCGGGAATTTGATTGCTGGTAGGGGCGAACGGCCGTTCGCCCCTACCGAAGCATGGCGGAGTTATTTAATGCTCATTCCTAACCGCCTAATGTCCACAGCCCTTAACATTGCCCCTTAACATTAAACTTTGTAGAGCCTGGTGGCGTACTAGAATGAGTGGCTGTCCCTATCGTTAAGATTGAAGTTAGGGAGGGAATCAGATTCCCATGTCAACTACCGCTATAGGGTCTTTATGAGTGCTGCAATTCGTTTTCTAATGTGTGCTCCCGATCACTACGATGTGGATTATGTGATTAATCCTTGGATGGAAGGAAATATCCATAAGTCGTCGCCCGATCGCGCCGTTGAGCAATGGCACGGTTTGTTTCATCTCATCAAAGACCGGGCGCAGGTAGATTTGGTGCAGCCCCAAAAGGGTGTGCCCGACATGGTATTTACGGCCAATGCTGGGTTGATTCTGGGCAATACCGTCGTGCTCAGCCGCTTTTTCCACAAAGAGCGTCAGGGCGAAGAACCCTACTTCAAAGCTTGGTTTGAGCAGCAGGGTCACACGGTTTATGAACTGCCAAAGGATTTGCCCTTTGAAGGGGCAGGCGATGCCCTGCTCGATCGCGAAGGGCGCTGGCTGTGGGCAGGATACGGCTTCCGCTCCGAACTCGACTCGCACCCCTACCTGGCCAAGTGGCTCGACATTGAAGTCTTATCGCTGCGGCTGATGGACGAGCGGTTCTATCACCTCGACACCTGCTTTTGCCCCCTCACCGATGGCTATCTGCTCTACTATCCGCCCGCCTTCGATGCCTACTCCAACCGCCTGATTGAAATGCGCGTGCCCGCCGCGAAGCGGATTGCGATCGAAGAAGCCGATGCCGTCAATTTTGCCTGCAATACGGTCAATATCGATCGGATTGTGATTATGAATAAAACCAGCGAGGCGTTGAAGCAGCGGCTGATGGATGCCGATTTTGTCGTACTCGAAACGCCGCTGTCGGAGTTTATCAAGGCGGGCGGTGCGGCCAAGTGCCTGACGCTGCGGGTGACAGAACCGATTCAGGAGCTGCACCATGCTGTGGCTGCGGTGGAAAGCCGCACAATTCAGCTAGAAGGGCACCTGCTCGATTCGGGCTTAATCAACAGCGCCCTCGATTTAATTGTGGAAGGTGGCGGCAGCTTCCAGGTATTGAATTTCCGTCTGGGTGAACAGCGTCAGAGTACGTCGTTTGCGGAAGTGAAGGTGACAGCTCCATCGCATGTAGTGATGGAAAGCATCATGTCGCAGCTCATCGACATGGGGGCGGTGGCGCAACCCCAGGAAGTGTGCGATAACCCGCTGGAGTTGGTGATCCAAGACGGTGTGGCTCCCGATGACTTCTACGTCACCACAATTTATCCGACCGAAGTGCGGGTCAACTGCGAATGGGTGCGGGTGCAGAACCAGCGGATGGATGGGGCGATCGCCGTTTCTCAAACGACTGAGGGGCCTCGCGCCGAATGTAAGCTGCTGCGAGATTTGAAAACGGGCGATCGCGTCATCGTCGGGGTAGACGGCATTCGCACCGTGCGCAAGGCCGACTCTCGCGACACCCGCGCCGGCAGCGACAAGGAATTCGGGTTTATGGGATCGGGTGTGTCGAGCGAGCGCCGGGTGGAGCTGGTGGTCGAACAAATTGCCTGGGATCTGCGCCGCATCCGCGATCAGGGCGGCAAAGTGGTGGTAGTCGGTGGCCCTGTGGTGATTCATACAGGCGGCGGCGATCACTTAGCCCACCTGGTTCGTGAAGGCTATGTGCAGGCACTGCTGGGCGGCAATGCGATCGCCGTCCACGACATTGAACAAGCAATGATGGGCACCTCCTTGGGGATGGACATGAAACGCGGCGTCTCGGTGCGCGGCGGCCATCGTCACCACCTCAAGGCCATTAATACCGTCCGTCGCTGCGGCAGCATTGCCAACGCCGTAGACCAAGGGATCATTACCAGCGGCATTTTCTACGAATGCGTCAAGCACAACGTGCCCTTCTCCTTAGCTGGCTCCATCCGCGACGATGGCCCCTTGCCCGACACCCAAATGGATTTGCTCCAGGCGCAGACCGACTATGCCCGTCATATTCAAGGTGCCGACTTGATCTTGATGCTGTCGTCGATGCTGCACTCGATTGGCGCAGGCAACATGACCCCCGCTGGCGTCAAAATGGTCTGCGTAGACATCAACCCCGCTGTGGTAACCAAATTGAGCGATCGCGGCTCCGTCGAATCGGTAGGGGTCGTCACCGATGTCGGCCTGTTCCTCAGCCTGCTGATTCAGCAGCTAGGCAAACTGGTCAGCCCCTACCGCGTTACCCAGACCGTCTAAGAACCCACCCACATGGCGTAGAGACGCGATTCATCGCGTCTTTATGCAAATCGCGTCTCCACCCACATTGCGTCTTTGTGCAAATCGCGTCCCCACACACATTGCGTAGAGACGCGATGAATCGCGTCTCTACATAACGGGGATTTGATGTTGCTCTATTGGGCGATTTTCAGCCGATCCCGCAATGCCTGCCGCATGATATCCACCGGGGCAGGCTGCTGAATCCAGCCTTCTAGTGCAGCTGCGCCTTGGTGAATCAGCATTTCTAGGCCATCGATCGCAATCGCCCCGTTGGCCTGCGCCAGTTGGAGAAACCGCGTGGGATTGGGCGTATAGATCAGGTCGTAGGCGATCGCGCCCAGCTGCAATAATTCCAGTTCAGAGGGGCTGAGGGGCGATCGCTCCACATGGGGGTACATGCCCAAGGGAGTGGTGTTGACCAATAGATCGGCGTGAGGCAACAACGTCGGCAGGTCGTCCCACAAATGCACCGACAGATTAGCAGGGATGGCAGCAAGATTCCAACTGTAAAGAAACTCCCGCAGTTTCTCTACATCGCGCCCCACAACCTGCACCTGCTCACAGCCCAACTGCGTACAGCCCGCCACCACCGCTCGCGCCGAGCCACCATTGCCCAAAATCACGGCATTCTTCTGGCTCCAGCCCTTTGATAGCGACTGCAAGGGTGCCAAAAAACCAGCCACGTCCGTATTGGTGCCCACCCACCCAGACTCCGTCCAGCTGACTGTGTTCACCGCACCCACCGCTTGGGCGATCGCCGAAATCTCTGACATCAGCCCCATCACCGCCTGCTTGTGGGGAATGGTGACATTGAACCCCCGCATTCCAATGGCTGCCAATCCGGCGATCGCCACCTCCAGATCCTCCGGTTTGACGGGCAGGGGCAGGTAAACGTAATCTAGCCCCAAATGGGTCAGGGCAGCGTTGTGCATGATGGGAGAGAGAGTGTGGGCGATCGGGTGGCCGATGACGCCGAGGAGTTTGGTAGTACCGGAGAGCAGCATTGGGCAGGATGAGGGATGAGGGAGGAAGGAGGGATAAAGGAATTTTAGAAAAGATAAAGAACAGATGCCAAAATAAGGACAGACTGAGGACAGCGCGCTAGTATTTTGAAGCATACGCCCCATAATCGGCCAGCACAAGACCAATTACAATGCTGAACATTTGAGTTGCCATGCTAGGGACAGTGCTGGGCGGGCGCTACAAAATTATCACTATCTTAGGAGCCGGGGGCTTTGGTCAGACTTATCTGGCCGACGACACGCAGCAGCCTCGACACTGCGTGGTTAAGCAATTAAAGCCGATCAGCCGCGATACCCGCATGTTGGATATTGCGCGGCGGCTGTTTGATACGGAGGTCGAGACGCTGAGTCGGCTGGGCCAGCATGACCAAATTCCTGAACTGTATGACTCGTTTCAAGAAAACGACGAATTTTATTTTGTGCAAGAATATATAGACGGTCATCCCCTCAGCGAAGAGTTTTCGCGGGGGCAACGGCTAAGTGAAGCGGAAGTTGTCGTACTGCTGCAAAATGTGCTGAGTGTGCTGCAATTTGTGCATCAAAATCAGGTGGTTCACCGCGACATTAAACCGGGTAATTTGATTCGCCGCCGGCATGATGGCAAAATTGTGCTGATTGACTTTGGAGCCGTTAAGGAGCTGCAAACGCAGCTATCGGGTCATGTGGGGCAAACCAGCTTAACGGTAGGCATTGGCACTGAGGGCTATACTCCCAGCGAACAGCTGATGGGTAGACCTCGCTATTGCAGCGATATTTATGCACTGGGGATGACGGCGATTCAAGCGGTGACGGGGATGCAGCCCTCCCAGTTGCCGGAAGATCCAAATACGCTAGATTTGCGCTGGCAAGACCGAGCAGATATTGGCCTGGGGCTGGCGTTTGTGCTAGACCGCATGGTGCGCTACGACTTTAGCCAGCGCTACCAGCTGGTGGAGGATGTGTTGCAGGCATTGCAGCGGCTGGCGGAACTGCCGACAGATTTGACCGAAATTCCGGCTTCGCTGCTGCTGCCGCAAGGCTTGATGTCAGATTGGACGCAGCCCGTTGCGGCGCTCAGCTGGCGATCGCATCTCCGCTCTGGGGTGAAGGTGTTGGCGATCGCCACCGCTGCGGTGACAGGTGTGGTGCTGGGGCTGCGGCAGTTGGGCTGGCTAGAGCCGCTGGAGCTAGCCGCCTATGACCAAATGACGCGGCTGCAACCCGCCCAGCCGCCTGATCCTCGCCTGCTGATAGTAGGAATTGATGAAGCAGATTTGCAAACGCTTCAGCGAACTACCCCATCCGATCAGTCTGTGGCGCAGGCATTAGCACTGTTGCAGCAAATGCGCCCCCGCGTGATTGGCTTAGACCTCTACCGAGATCTGCCGCAAGAGCCGGGATATGCCGAACTTTTGCGGCAATTGCAGGCCGAAAACGTGATTACCATTATGAAACTGGGCGACAACGCCGCCGTCCAAATCCCACCTCCGCCTGGGATTTCACCAGAACGGGTCGGGTTTAACGACTTTGCGGTGGATGCCGATAATGTCATCCGCCGCAATCTAATTTTTGCGGCCACGTTTCATTCTTTTTCGATGCGGCTGGCGCAAAAATATCTGGAAGCCGATGGCATCAAGCCGCGCGATAGCATCACCCATCTCGGCATGACAGAACTGGGAAATACGCTGTTTCGACCTTTAGAGCCAACCTCGGGCGGCTACCAAAATGCCGATGCGGCTGGCTATCAGGTGATGTTGAGGTATCGATCGCCCACTACGCCAGCGCGGCTGATCTCATTTATGGAGCTGCTGAATGGTCAGGTCAAACCGGAGTGGGTGCGCGATCGCGTGGTGCTGATTGGGACTACGGCTCCCAGCGGCAAAGACCTGTTTGTCACCCCCTATAGCGCCAGTGAACGCACAGAACCGAAAGCACCAGGGGTGGTGATCCATGCCCAATCGACCAGTCAGCTGCTCAGCGCCGTGCTCGATGGAGAGCACCTGGTTTGGATCTTACCCGACTGGGCAGAAGCGGTTTGGATTGCAGGATGGGTGGTGCTCGGGGGCACACTCGGCTGGATGGTGCGCCATCCAGGGAAGTTGGCGGCCAGTAGTGCGGTAGCATTGGGACTAACGGTAGGTATAGGAATACTGCTGTTTAGCCAGGGGGGCTGGGTGCCGATCGCCGCTCCAGCGATCGCCCTGCTCTTAGCCGATGTGGGCGTGACCACCTACCGCGCCTACCAAGAATCCCAAAGGCAGCGCGATCGCACCCATCTCGCCTTGGATCAAACCCTTTCAATTGACCTAACTCGCAAAACGCGCTGAGGCCGATTTCATGACACAGCCGACGCCGCAGACCCAGCGCACCCCAAAAACCCAGCGCACCCAGAAAACGAACCCGGCTCTAGATGTATTACCCGGCATTCGGCTAAACCGCCAGCAGCGGAAGGCATTGCGGCGACTAGAATTGTTTGCGGCGAGTGCCGAACGGCTGCACTTGCTGACGGGCTATGCGGGTACGGGCAAAACGACGCTGCTTCAGGCGTTGATCAAACGGCTGCGGGCTAAGGGCGATCGCCGCCGGATCGTGTTCACCGCCTTTAGCAACAAAGCCACTAAGGTACTAGAGAACATGGCAGGGCAGTGGGAGCTGCAAATCGACTGCATGACCTGCTGCAAACTGCTGGGGCTGCGACCCGATATTGATACGGTGACGGGTAAGCAGCTATTTAAGCCCGACCGCGATAGCGAAAACCATTTCGATCGCTACCATCTAGTGGTAGTAGACGAAGCCTCAATGATCAACGCAGAAATGTGGGATTTGCTCACCCAAGCGGCCAATACCCTGCTGAGCCAAACCCAACTGCTATTTGTGGGTGATGTGGCGCAACTGCCGCCAATTGGCGAAACAGAATCGCGCGTGTTCACCGAAATTGAACAACGGGCTGACTTGACCGAAGTGGTGCGCTATGGCGGGGCGATCGCCGTCCTAGCCGAATCGATTCGCAACAACCTCAGCCAACCGCAGCTGCCCCAGTTTGGCACCGATGCCAATGGCGATCGCACCGAAGGCGTAATTGTCGCCAGCCGCCGCGAGTGGGAAAAAATGCTGATCCGCGCCTTCCAAAGCGACGCCTACACAGCCGACCCCGACTATGTGCGCGCCGTCGCCTACACCAACCGCCGCGTCAACGACCTCAACCAAAAAATCCGCATTGCCGTCTACGGCGACGGTACTCCCCGATTTGTCGCAGGCGAACGCCTAGTCGCCAATACGCCCTACATGGTTGGCGACAATCTGCTGCTAACCACCTCCAGCGAATGCGAGGTGCTAGCCGTAGATGCTGCCGAAACAGGCGGCTGGCATGTCTGGAGACTGCACGTACTCACCGATGACGGCAAACCCCGCAGTGTCAATGTGCTGCACGAACAGAGCCAGCCCCAATACGTCAAAATGCTCGATTTCTATGCCACAGAAAAGCGCTGGGGTGAATTCTGGGATCTAAAAAACCTGTTCGCCGATCTGAATTATTCCTATTGCCTCACCATTCATAAATCCCAGGGTTCCACGTTCCAAAATGTGTTTGTAGATGTACCAAATGCGATGGTCAATCGCAATGTTCGTGAACGTAATCAGTTATTGTATGTAGCGGTGACACGAGCGTCTAAGCGGCTGTTCGTATATCAATAATTTATCAATCATTGTCGATGATCTGGCGATCGCGTGGACAGAAAAACCGTCGGTAAAATACCAGAATTAGCAGATACCCGTCGATAAACCCCAACGCCCACTGGCAAATTTGTTGTCAGCGTCGTCGTCACCTGCTCAGATTTTGGGACACGAAGGCATGTCCTCTCCAGCAGGCATGCTCTAAATCCTGATTGGAATTAGCCGTTTGCAACATTGATGGCTCTAATCTCTTCCTGGCGACCAAACAAAAATCGCGGCTTTAACAAGATCTTGAATAGTAGACCTAGCGATGCAAATTCTCCAGGAGAACAACGGCTTTTCCACTGACCCGGACGACAATATAGCAGTTCTACCAATCCCCGCTGGCGATCCAAATCTAATGCTTTAAACATGACCTGGACAATGGGAAATTCATCACTTAAGTCAAGCCGAGTGATCTGGCCAGGAAGGCTCAATGCCTCCTCCATTAATTCCACCTGAACAGGCAGCATATTGAGTTGATTCGGATCGAGCAAATCTGTTCGAGTCAAGGCAATTTCTACACCGACTTCTGAAATCGCTCTGGTGAATCCCCACAAAGTTTGTTCACCCACTTGAACCCGCACCGTGCGCCGTAAGCCATACCATTCATAGGGACTAGTGCGCGGCACATCTACCAAAATCAATAGGGCAATGCTTAGCATCAGCAGGTTATAGGCACTCCAAATCCAGCCCAACCCAGTGCCTTTCAACTGCTCGGCAATTTCTATTGGCATGCTGGGCTGCCAGGTTCCCATAATCAGGCAAGTTCCCAAATTCATCCATAAGCTGATTGCCGTTGCGATAAACATGGCAATCAGCGGCAAGGCTAGCTGCCAGTTAAACAAAAAGCGATCGCTGACACCACCTTTTGGAGTCACCTTAAAGCCTTTGCCAAACGGATTGAGCATGACTTTAATTACTGTGACGGCTAGTGGAAACACTAGCACCAGTGAATAAACATCCGACAAAATGGCCGAGCGAGAGCGCGCATTTAACCAAGCAAATGCAGTGACTTGCACCAAATAAAACGGAATAAAGAAATATAGGATATCTGTCCCTGTCGCACGCACCGGAATAATGTGGAGGAACGCATAGGCTAGGGGGACAAACAGCAGTCCAACCCGAGCCGGACTGGTAAACCAATGCAGTAACCCTTCCAGATGCGCCAGTCGTTGCAGCAGATTTAAACCGGGGATTGTCAGAGGATTGGTTTTAATGAAAAAGGCTTGTAAGGTACCCTGCGCCCAGCGAGTCCGCTGAAGTGCCTGCACTGAAATATTCTCAGCCGCTAGCCCTGCACTCAGCTTTTCATTTAGATACAGCACCCGGTAGCCCTTCGCCGCCAGTCGAATGCCCGTAAAGTAATCTTCGCTCAGCGATTCGGTCACAAAACATCCGGTTTCCGTTAACGCCGATCGCCGCACCACAAACGACGTACCGGCGCAAATAACGCCGCCAACTCCATCGCGAATTGGTTGAATTTGGCGGTAAAACACCTCTTCATCGGGTGTCAGCACATTTTCTAAGCCCAGATTGCGGGCGATCGGGTCGGGGTTGTAAAACGTTTGCGGGGTTTGGATCAACGCCACCTGCGGATCTTGGAAAAAGCCGAGCGTCCGCGTTAGAAAGTTCTTGGTTGGGACAAAGTCGGCGTCAAAGATCACGATTAGCTCGCCGCTGGTGTGAGCTAGGGTATGATTTAAGTTCCCTGCTTTGGCATGACGATTGTCGGGGCGGGTGCGATAGTCACAGCCGAGTTCTGCGGCTAAGGCTTCCACTTCGGGGCGGCGGGTATCGTCGAGCAAATAAATCTGCTTGGCCTCGTAGTCTAACGCCTGACACCCAATCACGGTGCGGCGCAGAATAAAGGTTGGCTCATTATACGTTGGGATCAAAATATCAACGGTTGGGGCAAAGGTGCTATCGAGCACATCCAGCGCCAACCGATCGGCTTCAGGGCGTCGATCGTGGGTTCGCAGCAGTAATCCAAGCTGAATGATGCTGCCGCTCAGTAGCAATAGCTCCATGCCAAACAGCCCAATGCTAAACACGCCATTCAACGGCGTACTGAGATTGAGGGTGGAAAGCGATCGCCACAGCAAATAGCGCACGGCCAGAATCAGCAGGATTCCTACAACTACAGCCCGTGACCAGGTTTTTGGGCGCGGCGATACTTTTGTGATAGCTAGCACCACTAGCATCAATGCTACCGTCCAAAACACCAGGTACTGCCCCACCATTTTGGGTGCTTCAATCCACATCGGCGGGCTTTCTTGAAGCTGATCTAGCCGTTGAAAAATGATGCTAATCGTCCCGTTGCCAGCAAACCAGGCAGCGGCGATCGCCCCCGTCACTAGCACAATCGCGATCATGACAACGGTGGCAGTCCGAACCGACGATCGCCAACGACGCCAGAGCGAGATGGGATGGTGAGGATGCAAAGCAGTCATTTATCTAGCCCCAGATTAGTGGATGTAAGGCGCTTACCAACTCAAACAGCTTCCCAGCGCTAACGGCGCTTGAGTCAGGCGTTGCACGTTGCTGCCATGTTGGCATGCGCTCATCCCCGGAAGATGAGGAGAGACTGAGTGTTGTGTGAAAAGCAAAGAAGAGTGTGGCGATCGCCCCATCTAGCAAAATAGGGTGGGCAACGCCCACCCTACAAAATTACAGTTCCAAATATGCTTTAGAACATGGGTTTAGAGCAACCGGAAAATAAACGGATAGTGATAAGACTGTCCCGGCGTACCTAAGCATTTCAAAATAGCCAGAATCGGCATAATTATGCTGACAATACCCAAAATTGCCAGCAGCGGATATCCAATGAGCACCAAACACAGCACGCCAAAAATAATCCCGTAGAGCCACACGTTGAAGTGAAAGTTAATGGCTTCTTTCGCATTTTCTTTGACCACCGGATCGTCGGAAACCAGCAAAATGGCAATGGGCAGGCCAACTGATACGACCAATGCGCTGAAGAAAATAGACCCATGTGATAGGGCTGACAGTAATTTACGCTTATCGTTATTCATACTTTCCATACTGAACCCTCCTGGATTCACGTCGAGTTCTTTACTAAGCTGTTGATT
>CASBQX010000209.1 GCA_949127925.1 Synechococcales cyanobacterium PMM_0002 | reverse complement strand
CGCCAAAATCGAGCGTCTCGCCAAATAGGAATTTTTTCGTCGCTATTGCCAGTGGAGTTCATGGCGGATGAGGGAACTAGTAGGACAAAACAAGGGGAATCTGGATTGAACGCTTGATAACTGAATACATTAGAAGTTATTTTAGAAAAATTATTCTGAGCGATACTATCCCAAAAGCTTGTTCAAACAAGGTGTTAATCGTTTCAGAAATAGAGTTATCTTTCCAAGCTGCATTTAATACAGCTTGGAAAAACAATCACATGGATTCAGAGCTACTCATGATGGATGCTGATTCTCGTCAAGCATCAGAGCATCTAGCGGAACGGAGGCGAATACATCAAGCCGCCATCGGTCCAGAGTTTGTTAGGACCCCGACCAATTTTCAAGTCAGACCCTTCACCCACATTGCGTTCGTAGACTTCACCGTAGTTCCCTACCGCTTCAATCACCTTAACGACGTAGTCATTAGCAAGGCCAAACTGCGCTCCAAGCTCGCCTTGAACGCCCAAGAAGTTTTGGATGTCGGGGTTGGGATCTTTCAGCTTTTCTGCGACGTTTGCTTGAGTAATACCAAACTCTTCTGCTTGGATCAAGGCGTACACTGTAAACCTCACCACATCCGACCACTTAGAGTCGTTATTGACTGTTACAGGGCCTAGAGGTTCTTTGGATAGCACAGCATCAATTAGAACTGCATCATCAGGGTTGGGTAAAGCCGTACGCTTGGCTGCAAGCTGAGAGCGGTCAGAGGTAAACGCTTCGCAACGTCCTTCTTGGAAAGCCGCAATGGAAGCGTTTGAGTCTTGGAATTTGACTTCGTTGACGGTGACGCCAATCTCTTTGGTGCGGCTGGCTAGGTTCAACTCAGTCGTGGTACCCGTTTCTACGCAGACTGCCTTCCCTTGCAGTCCTTTCAGGTCAGTGATGCCACTGGCTTTGGTGACCAAAATGCCCTGTCCGTCATAGAAAATGGTAGGGGCAAAGTCAAAACCGTTGCCGCCGGTGGCATCTCGACTGGAGGTCCAAGTTGTGTTGCGCGACAGCACATCGACTTCCCCGCTCGCTAGGGCAGGAAAGCGAGCCGTAGAGTCAAGGTTGCGATACTCAATTTTGCTATCGATGTCTTCGGATGTAGCAAAGACCGCTGCCGCAATGGCTCGACAAACATCTACGTCTAGACCCGAATATTTACCGCTGGAATCGACGAAACTAAAACCAGAAATGGTTCCTTCCACGCCACAAATTAGTTTGCCGCGTTGGATAATTGTGTCTAAACGACTAGCGACCCCCGTTGCAGCCGGAGATTCTCCCGTTGCAGCGGTGTCCGTTGGTGCCGAGGTGGTACAAGCAGATAATGCCGACACTGACAGCGTCACTGCCAGCAGTATAGAATCCCATTTACGCATAGTCATACTCACTCACTTCTCACTCACTTCTCAACAAACAGAAACTAACTAAATCAACTAGCAGAATTTGCAAACAATCACAATAGCAGCCTGCACGCAAAAACGTTCAGATGATAAATATCTACGTAGACCGCTAGTAATTTGAATGTAATTTAACTCTTCTTTGCGGAACGTTCCACGAGAGGCTCTTGGAGGGGAGATCGCCCTGCCCTCAACCTCTCACGGTAGAGCCTATCATTGGTTTTAGCTACGCAGAGTCTTCTCTAGCACCAATACGCTCAAGCTATTCCAAGAGTCTACTGATTTGATATTTATTTTTGTATCACGCAACACACTCTTTGGGTTGTTGCGGCTGAAGATTCACCTGGATCTAAATCATGCATTGGTTCCGCTTGGTGTAAGCGGTGGTTTGATTTGAACGGTTTGCCCTGAGATGGCGATCCAAACCTAGTCTGCCATACCCAATTAAATGCTCAGCTGTTTTAGCTAGCTTAGGGTCGCAAACCACTTAACGTCCGGAGGTTTCTAGCCATACATGGCGGGTACGGGCAAGTATGGCGAAACGGTTGAGCTGAAGAGAATCCGATTGTTAGAAACGATTGTTAGAAGCAGTAGAGGTAAGTGACGTAAGCAGAGCCAAAATAGCGCTAGCGGCCTTGAGCCAAGTCACGGATTAGGGGCAAGCGGGTGCGAATGTAATCGCCGAGCAGATCAACTTCGGTAGAGTTGAGGGCGCGCTCTGCTTTGAATTTACCCAGTAAGCGTTGGATCAAGCTGGAATCGTCTAGGTTGAGCAAGACACTGGACTGTGTGTCTTCCACCGTTGACCAGAGCTGCCGTAGTAGCAGAGGACTCATAAGCGACTCCTTAAGGTTTTCTTTATGTTTTATATAACATACCCAGTTTTTGTTGGGGAAATTTCAGATCACATAAGATGACACAAGAGTTACGAGATACTTAACAATGAGACAAGTATCTTGATTAAACTAGGTTATTTCTATTTGAATAACAGCCTACAATGAACAAAATCAGCCCGTTAGCTGAGAAACAGTTCTGCACTTACAGAGCTACTTCTCAGCTAACGAGCCGATGGTTTGGGGAGAATTAATCTTCTCCAGTAGGGTTAGCTGTCTAGACTTAAATATCTAAATCCTTGAGGTTAAGCCGAGGGCCGTAGGTTTCGATAAACTCGCGACGGGGAGCGACGCGATCGCCCATTAGCACCGTAAAAATCCGATCGGCCTCGGCGGCGTCTTCAATTTCTACTCGCTTCAACGTCCGGCTTTCAGGGTTCATGGTAGTTTCCCACAGCTGTTGGGGCATCATTTCCCCCAATCCTTTGAACCGCTGAATTTCGACCTTGGCATTTTCGGGGAAGCCAGCAATAATTTGGTCGCGTTCGCGATCGCTATAGCAGTAGAAGTGTTGCCGTCCGCGCTCTAGCTTATAGAGAGGGGGGCAGGCAATGTAGACATAGCCCTGGTCTACCATTAGGCGCTGGTAGCGGTAGAAGAACGTGAGCAGCAGCGTCCGGATGTGGGCACCGTCTACGTCGGCATCGGTCATGATGATGATCCGGTGGTAGCGCAGCTGGGTTGGGTCAAACTCTTCACCCTTGATCCCTAGACCCAAGGCGGTAATCAGCGCCTGAATTTCGGTATTTTTGTAGATTTTGGCATCGTCTGTTTTCTCGATGTTGAGAATTTTGCCCCGCAGCGGCAGAATCGCCTGAAAGCGGCGATCGCGTCCCTGTTTGGCACTGCCACCAGCAGAGTCCCCTTCCACAATATAAATTTCGGACTCGCTAGGGTCGCGAGAACTACAGTCGGCCAGCTTACCGGGCAACGTAGACGATTCTAAAACCGACTTACGCCGCACCAGCTCTCTGGCTCGGCGGGCGGCCTCGGCGGCATTAAACGCCTGGATCGCCTTTTCTAAAATGGCATCGGCCACGCCGGGTCGGAATTCCAAATATTCCGTTAGCACTTCCCCCACCAGAGAATCGACAATGCCCCGCACTTCGGTGTTGCCAAGCTTGGTTTTGGTTTGTCCTTCAAATTCGGGATCAGGCACTTTCACCGAGATGACGCCCGTTAGCCCTTCGCGGACGTTTTCACCCGCCAGGTTAGACTCGCCTTCTTTGAGCTTATTGCGCTTGCGGGCGATCGCATTCATCGTCCGGGTCAGCACCGCCTTTAGCCCTTCTAGATGAGTGCCGCCGTCAATCGTGCGGATATTATTGGCAAAGCCCAGCAGGTTATCGGTATAGGCATCGACACACCACTGAAGCGCCACCTCAATTTCTACGTTATTGCGCTCACCCCGCACGTAGATCACCTCTTCGTGAAGAGGCTGCTTATCTTGGTTCATATAAGCGATGTATTCTTTGATGCCCCCAGCGTAGTGATAAACTTCGACGCGAGGAGTATCGCTCTTTAAAAGCTCCAGTCGGTCATCGGTAAACGTCATCTCTACGCCAGCGTTGAGATACGCCAACTCTTTAAGCCGACCCGCCAGCGTCGCGTAATCAAACTCAATCCCCGTAGAGAAAATTTGGGTATCTGGCTTAAAGCTAACAGAGGTGCCCGTCCGGTCTTCTTTAATCGGCTCGGCGCTCATGTCGCGGGCAGTTTTACCCCGCTCAAACCGCATCGTGTGGGCTTTTTTCTCACGCCAAACGGTGACTTCTACCCATTCGGAAAGCGCATTCACTACCGAGATCCCGACCCCGTGCAGGCCCCCAGAAACCTTGTAGCCCCCTTGCCCAAACTTACCGCCAGCATGGAGAATGGTAAGCACTGTTTCTAATGCCGATTTGCCAGTGCGAGAATGGATGCCGACGGGAATGCCCCGACCGTCATCCGTCACGGTGACAGACCCGTCGGCATTCAAAGAGACCTGAATATGTGTACAATATCCAGCGAGCGCCTCGTCAACGGAGTTGTCTACTGCCTCATAGACGAGGTGGTGTAATCCTCGCGGCCCCGTGCTGCCAATATAC
This sequence comes from Synechococcales cyanobacterium PMM_0002, assembly GCA_949127925.1. Classification (GTDB taxonomy): domain Bacteria; phylum Cyanobacteriota; class Cyanobacteriia; order Elainellales; family Elainellaceae; genus CASBQJ01. The sequence continues at coordinate 11,406 of CASBQX010000209.1, read as the reverse complement.
ATTCCTGGCCGCTTGCGAACTGCCTCCAAGCCTTCGAGAACTTGAATTTGTTCGGCATCATAGTTGGTCGTCATGAATGAAACGCTCCCAGGATTGGTCTGAAGCCTTCCTTGACTCCAGCAAAGTCAAATCTTACCAAAATTATAGCACAAAAGGGTCTTATGCCCTTCTAGGCGCTTTTCAAGGAAAGTTTAAGCAGGGGTTGGATTAGACAAAAATTACTTCTAGAATTTGAGGTCTAGACTGCTGCCCCGCCGATCTGAATTGCTTGAAAAACAATACTCTTGTACTAAATCCTCTGCTTCCTATTCTAATCGTTATTTGTGGAGCCACCGCAACTGGCAAATCGGGTTTGGCATTAATGCTGGCAAAACGGCTGTCAGGCGTGATTCTCAGCGCTGATTCTCGCCAAGTGTATCGAGATTTTAATCTTGGCACAGCCAAGCCCACACCAGAACAGCAGCGCCAAGTTCCCCACCGATTAATTGATATTTGCAATCCTACGGCAACGCTGACCTTGGCAGAGTATCAGCAGCAGGCTCAGTCGCTGATTGCTGGTCTGCATAGTGCTGCCTTACCTAGAGCACAGGAGGTTGAACAGGCTTGGCCTGCTGAGTACACACCCGAACATACAGATAATGCGTCGGTACCAATACCGCTGTTGGTGGGTGGGACAGGGCTTTATATTCGCTCGGTAGTGCGCGGTCTGCGGATTCCTCGGGTAGAACCTCAGCCTCAGCTGCGATCGCAGCTCACTGCCCTCGGGCAACCGCTGTGCTATGCCTTTTTGAACCAGGTTGATGCGGCCTCGGCTGACAAAATTCATCCCCACGATCAGGTGCGGACGCTCCGGGCGCTAGAAGTATATTACGTAACAGGGCAACCAATTTCGACGCAGCAAGGAGAACAACCGCCTAGCTATCCGATTTTACAGCTTGGGTTAGATTGTCAAAGCTCTGGCGAGCAGCCAGATCGCCTGACTCAACGGATCGGGCAACGCACCCACCAGATGATGGCAGATGGATTTGTATCAGAGGTCGAGCACCTCTGCCAACGCTATGGCTCAGACCTGCCGCTGTTGAATACGCTGGGCTATCAAGAGGTGAGGCATTACCTAGCAGGGCAATGCTCGTTGGAGGAGGCGATCGCCCTCACTGTACTCCACACTCGTCAGTTTGCCAAACGCCAGCGCACCTGGTTTCGAGCCGATCCGACTATTCACTGGTTTGATGCCGATGCGGCTGATTTGCTGGAGCAAGTATGGGAAGTAGTTTGCCAATTTAGGCAGCAACATGCATCGGTTTAACATCGGTTTAATCAGAGCGAGCCACCGCAACTGCCTTGTCGAGGCTATCGCCTCGATATTGGTGAGCCAGATAGCGATCGAGATGGCGATACAGGGTCATAGGAGCGGTGCGGCAACAGGTAAAAAACTCTAAAACAGCTTGCCCATCGTCTGAGACTCGGACTTTTGGCAAGAGATTTTTGGGCGGATCGGCAGGCCACTGCCAGGAACCATGGGCCGGCACCTCGGCAATTAGCTCATGCTGGTGCCAGCTATGGCGATCGCCCCACGAGCCAAACTCCTGAAGCTCTCGCCGCAATAGCGACGCGATCATAAAAGAGACAGGCGAGCGATCGCCCTCAATTGCGTCCATAAAATGCTCTAACGCTCCAGCAGGCTGAGGAACGGTAGCAATGCGATCACAGCCCTTCAGGCTTAGTTCCAGCTGGTCTATGGTGCTGAGGGCTTCGGGTAACGCCCACACGATTCCTGCCCCATGTCCCGGCGTGCGATAGAGATAGCTAACCAGCCGAAACCCTGGTTTAAGCCGTAACCCTGGCAACTTGAGTAACGGTGCTGCCGGATTAACGGTGCTCACAAACCATTTTTCAGCACCTCTAACCGCAGCAGTATCGACCAGAGAAGGAGTCCCAAATGAAAAAATGCCGCTCAACGCATCAATCGACTCCGGTTCAGGGACATCGTCGGCGATTAAAACGACACCCTGGTCAATCTCCAATTTGTCTGTTGAGAGAGAATTGCGGATGTATGTTCTGACTTTTTGAATGGAAGCGAGTGGGAAATTTTGCAGTGACATGGCTCAAAGACTATTGAGCAAAATAAACAGGCAAGCCTTGCTGTTAATAAGACCTAGCACCAGAAAGAGGCAGCTCAGAGGTTGGATTACCAGGGGCTGTTGGATCGGCAGCGGGCAGCTCGGGGTTGGGGGCGTTGGGCGTTACCCAAATGACCTGACGCTGCCCCGGATTAATGCGTCCGCTTTGCTCGCGCATGAGGCTATTCGCCTGATTCGGGTCAAACCGACGGCTAAAATCAGCCTGCGATAGGTTAACTCGGCTTTCTACAGCACTAACCTCCATGCGGATATTTTGCAGCTTGGCCTGTTGAGAAACGTTTTGCGGTACCAGCTTCACTAAGGCCGATAGAGCCGCGATCGCCAAAAAACAGTTCACCGCCAGTTTAGCTCCTGCCTCTAACGCCGTCGCTCGGTGCGAGGACTGCCGATGTAAACGGCGGCGGGGATGCGTTGCTCTCTTTGCAGCAGGGGCCACAGGATATAGAGGCGGTCTAGACGGTCGGATCGCGTTCATGCTAACAGCTGATAAAAAAATGGGGCGATTTGCCCGGAAAGCCGGAATCTACCCCAATATAATCGCTTTGAGCTGTAGTTACAAAAGATTCCTGAGTAGACTCAAAAATTGTTGAATTACTAAGGCACTCGAAAAATTTTACCTACGTATGCCTACTTATAAAGCTCGGTGGACAGACGAAATGCCAGGACTGCGGGAAGTAAGGCAATCACCAAAGCAGCAAAGATTTGAGTATCTGATAAAGACATGTGCAAAAGACTCCTAGATTCTGCAAGCCGTGGACTCTAGCAAGCGGCGTCCCAATGGGTGCTGCTTACCCTACCGTCCTTCACTTTCGGTTAAATCGGGCGGCTGCGGAATATCTTGTTACACAGTTTAATATTTCAGGCAATATTGGTTGCTTTATCCAACCTTTATACTTTATCCAACCTTTATAAAAGTCCCCCAAACTCCGACAAGCATGAGCCTACTGCAAAGATTCTGTAAAGATTCTGTAAAGCTTAGACTACTCTCTGACTGGTGCTTGAAGGCTCGGTCTATAGTCTTGCCTATAGACGTCTGCGTAATTCTACGGTTGCCGTCTTCAGATTTTAAAATTAGAGCTTTTAATCAGGAATTTGAGATGGCTAGTTTTGCGTCACCCGCCCCATTGATATGTTCGCGAGGAACCGATGTTCCTGGTCATGTTGGCTCTGAGCGCCCGCATCCATCTGCAAACAGCCTCTTTAAGCGGGCCGTTGATATCATTGGCAGTGTGGTGGGGCTGTTAATTCTGGCCTGTGTCATTATCCCTGTGGCGATCGCCATTAAGCTTGACAGCCCAGGTGCTGTTCTTTATACGCAGCAGCGATGTGGGCTTCAAGGGCAAAAATTTAAAATTGTCAAATTTCGTACGATGGTTCAAGGCGCTGATGCTCAGCATCACCAGAGCAATCAACCCTTTCGCGCCAAAGCTGGCTTAGATGCAAGGGTGACCCGAGTGGGCCAGGTGCTGCGGAAAACCAGTTTAGATGAGCTGCCTCAGTTTTGGAATGTGCTGATGGGGGAAATGAGTTTAGTTGGCACTCGCCCCCCAACACTGGACGAAGTGGCGCACTATTCAGACCATCACTGGCAACGCTTGAATGTGAAGCCCGGAATTACAGGCGAGTGGCAGGTGAGCGGTAGATCGAAGATTGTTAACTTCGAAGAAATTGTCAATTTAGATCTGCGGTATCAAACAATCTGGTCTCCCCTATACGACCTTGTAGTTTTGTGGAAGACCGTTTGGGTCGTCATTTCAGGTAGCGGAGCCTGTTAGAAATCGGCAATCAGATATGTTTTGAGGTTTATTTAATCCTTGACTCTAAGGGCGATAAACCGGGAGGGTGAAGTGGAAACAGCTGCCATGCCCTAACTCTGAATTAACCCAAATTTGGCCATAGTGGGCGCGCACAATTTGTTGACATACCGCTAGCCCAATGCCGTAACCTGCTTTTTCTGCATCTCGCTCTAGGCGAAATGAATCATCAAAAATCTGCTCTTGATTGTCACCTGGAATGCCAGGTCCCGTATCACATATGCTGATTTGCACTTTTTGAGCAGTGCGGTGCAAAATAGCCACGTCTACCTGGCCGGCATCGGGAGTGTACTTAATCGCGTTATCGAGTAAGTTAATCAAGACCTGCCGCACCCGCTCAGGATCAGCATAGACAATTGGCAAATCACTAGGAATATCGGTCACAACAGTTTGAGCCTTAGCTTGAAACTGCTCGTTAAGGCTGTCTACGACGGCCAAACATAGCGCTCCTAAGTCTATTTTTTGGGGCTGAAGCTGGAGTCGTCCATCACTACTGCGAGCCGCTTGTAGCAAGTCTGTAATCATCCGGTCAATTGCTTTAGCTTGAGTTCGAGCATGTTTGAGCAGCTGAGTAATGATTGCAGGCGTTAGGCGCGATCCCCCGTGGGCTACTTGCTTTTCATTGCCCATTGCTAGGGTCTCTAAGGCGATCGAGACAGCGGTTAAGGGATTGCGTAGATCATGAGCCAGCATTGAAATCAGCCGATCTTTAAAGTCAAGCTGCTCTTGCAGTTCCTCTTTTTCTTGCTTAAGTCGAAAAACATCATCTGATAGTTGAATCAGCTGATCTGAACGAGAAAGCGAGTCATTGAGAGACGGGGTAGGCAGGGCGCGAAGGTTGCCAACGCGCGACTGGACACTGGCATCATAGTCTTCGCTAGCTTGCCGCCAGCGATGCCACCAGTTTTCGATCTGGGCGCTTAGATCGCTACCCGCTAGGGTTTGTCGAGGTTCTGGGTAGACTTTGATCAACGTTGGCGTTGCAATTAGCTTAAAGTGCTCTGCTAGGTGCGGCTGGTCGCCGACATCGATAATTTGCAAGTCAAAGTCATAGTCTGCCCGTAGCTCTGTGAATCGATTGCGAATCTGGCGAATCTTTTCATCAGAACTGAGGCGATTATCAACAAACAGCAATAGCTGCAAAGACGCTTCTGAGCGAGTAGATGGGCTGGGTGCTGGCTCCATGCGGTCTGGCTTCAGGAGTTGAAATGGGTGTAAAAAATCTGGAAGGCAGTGATTTTGGTAGCTATTTCTGAGCTAGAAGCAGGGTTCTGAGCTAGAAGCAGGGTTCTGAGCTAGAAGCACGGTTCTGAGCTAGAAGCGCGATCGCCTCACTTCAATAACATGGCTCAATGTGGCCTTTGACCCGGCCTGACCCACCATAAAGGGACTAAGCCTTGCGTTACATTATTTAGTTTTGCATCTAAATCGCAACATTTGCATCCTAATCTAACTGTAGACGATCTCGATTGCCCAGACTTGTCACTGATGCTCATAGAACAGCCTGTCATCGGTAGCAACAACCATCTGACGCTAAATTTGGATCAGGTTCTACCCTCTGAGCGGGATGTTTTATCCAGCAAATATTTCATAAATGAGCGACGACACCTATGCGACGACACCTATGAAGGACAAAAATGTTAGAGCATGGAAGAGGGAGCGGTCTGGCGAAGAACCAAAATTTTTACCGGGCTATGCTTTTTACCGGAGGATGTTCAGGCTAAAAATTTGGCAGCACAAAATCTGTGAGTGCGATGAAGCGATACCCTTTAACGCTCCTATTGATCCGTTATTTCAGGGGAAACAAGAAGCAGTGTACAGTTGGTGCTATTTATTCTTGCAATTTGTTTAGAGAGAGCTGGGCAGAGAGATGAAGATTCTGGTTCTGGCGTGGGAGTTTCCGCCCCGAATTATTGGGGGCATTGCCCGCCATGTGTCGGAGCTTTACCCTGAACTGGTTAAGCTGGGGCATGAGGTACATTTGCTGACCGTCGAGTTTGGGCAGACTCCTCGCTATGAGGTGGTTGAAGGCGTGCGCGTACATCGCGTTCCCGTGCAGTTGGGGCACGACTTTTTTCACTGGGTAGCCAACATGAATAACAGCATGGGTCATCAGGGTGGCAAGCTGCTTTTAGAAGATGGACCGTTTGATCTGATTCATGCACACGATTGGCTAGTCGGAGATGCCGCGATCGCCCTTAAGCATGCCTTTAAGGTGCCGTTGGTCACAACCATCCATGCGACGGAATCAGGCCGCCACAATGGGCTACACAACCCCACTCATCACTACATTGGCAGCAAGGAGCGGACATTGGCGTTCGAGTCTTGGCGCGTGATTGTCTGCACCGACTACATGCGCCGAGAGGCAGAGCGGGTGCTCCATAGCCCATGGGACAAAATTGACGTAATTTATAACGGGATCCGGCCTGAGAAGAAACTATTGCGTCATGAGTTTGACTATCAAGCCTTTCGACGCAACTATGCCGCCGATACAGAGCGGATTGTTTATTATGTAGGCCGCATGACGCATGAAAAGGGTGTCCAAGTGCTGCTCAACGCTGCGCCCAAAATAATTTGGGAAATGGGTCATGCCGTCAAGGTTGTGCTGATTGGCAGCGGCTCCACTGAGCATTTGAAGCGTCAGGCATGGGAACTAGGGATTTGGAACCAGTGTTATTTCACGGGCTTCATGTCCGATGCCGATTTGGATAGGTTTCAGGCGATCGCCGACTGCGCCGTATTCCCTAGCCTATATGAACCCTTTGGTATCGTCGTCCTAGAAAGTTTTGCGGCTCGAGTGCCAGCAGTCGTATCCGATACGGGTGGATTGCCAGAGGTTGTCCGCCATACCATCACCGGGGTTGTGACCCAAACCAACGATCCCGGCTCTCTAGCCTGGGGCATTTTGGACGTGCTGCGCCATCCCGACTATTCGCAATGGCTCGCAAATAATGCCTATGAAGATTTAGATCGTCGATTTAGCTGGGAAAAACTGGCCGCCCAAACCGCAGCGACCTATGAACAGGTTGTGCAAGAACGAACCCGTGTGGAGTGGTGAGCAGGGCTAATTCTAGTTAGTAGCCTGAGGCGTAAATCTGCCTACCGTTCGTAGTGCAGGCTTCCAGCCTGCGCAGGCAAGATGCCCGCCCTACGATAGCTAAACTTGCGCCGTCTTCTACTAGGTACTAAGGAGGTGGTACTAAGAGGGTGGCGCTAAGAGGGTGGCGACAGGAAACGGGAGCAGAGCTGCTGCCCGTTCTGTCGAAAACTCAGCGATCGCCCCCCAAGCGGCTCCCAACAAGCGATTGGGCTGGAGATCGTCTTTGACTAAATTCCAGACGCGCTGCACCTCTTCTGTATGAATGCGATCGTCTTCTACTAAGGCCAGCAGTACCTGCCGCCGCAGAAGCTGCCCTTCATCGGAAAAGAGATATTGCAAGCCGAGCTGGGCAGTGGGCAATACGTCGAAACTGTGGTCAGAACGGGCGATCGCAATCAGGTTTTCTAACCGCTGCCAATTGAGTTTGCCGTCTTTAAACAACATATCCAATAGGCGACGGCGCAGCTGAGGCGTTTCCCCGGTCAGCAGCCGTTTTGCGACGTACGGATACGCCACCTCCACAATCTTAAAACGAGGATTGAGGCTGAGCGCTAGCCCTTCCTGGGTGATTAAAGAACGAATAATTAGGGCAAACTTAGCAGGCAAGCGGAACGGATACTCGTACATCAAGGCCGAAAACTGGTCGGTAATCGTTTTGAAGTTAAAGTCTCCTACACTTTCACCCAGCGCGTCTTTAAACACCGCCTCTAGGGCTGGGATGATGGGTCTAATGTCGGTTTCGGGGGTTAAGAATCCCAGCTTGACAAAGTCTGTTGCTAGCTCTTGATAGTCGCTGTTAATCAGATGCACCACTGAATCAACCAGGGTCTCTTTCATCTCCTGACTCAGCTGATCCATCATGCCAAAATCGATGTAGGCCATCCGCCCATCTGCTAAAGCAAACAAGTTGCCGGGATGGGGATCGGCATGGAAAAAGCCAAATTCTAGAAGTTGGCGCAGCCCAGCCGTTACGCCCGTCTGAATTAGCGTATCGGTTGCCAGCCCTGCTTCCTGGATCCGCTGAGTGTCGTTTAGTTTAAAACCGTCAATCCACTCTAACGTCAGCACATGCTGGCTGCTGTAGCGCCAGTAGATAGACGGCACCTTAACGGTGAGGTCGGCTTGAAAGTTCGCTGCAAATCTCTCTGCGTTGCGCCCTTCATTTAAGTAATCAATTTCTTCAAACAGTTTGCTGCCAAATTCATCAACCACCAACGTTAGATCATGCCCCAGATTCAGCGGCAGCCACGGAGCTATCCAGCCCGCTGCCCAGCGCATCAGATACAGGTCGAGCATGATTGTGGGCAGCAGGTTCGGACGCTGCACCTTGACGGCCACCGCTTCGCCAGAATGAAGACGAGCGCAATAAACCTGCCCTAAGCTAGCGGCTGCCACTGGGTTAGAAGAGATTTCACTGTAGATGTCTCCCACCGCTCGGCCTAGCTCGGCTTCAATAATGTGGAAGGCGATCGCATTGGGAAACGGAGGCAGTCGATCCTGCAATTTCTCTAGCTCTACCAAAAAATCTTGCCGCACCAAATCGGGCCGAGTAGAAAGCGCCTGCCCCACCTTAATGAAGGTAGGTCCCAACCGGGTCAAAATAGTCCGCAGCTGAACCGCTCGGTTCAGCTTGCTGGCTTCAGCCCGATGCAACCAGTCGTCTAACTTGAGACCTAAAACAAATCCAAGAAATAGCCTAATAATATTGAATGCCCGCCAAACCGCTTTCCACGGTCTACGGCTATGGTAGCGGGCGATCGCGATTGGATCGTAGCGCCGCATCTGACTAGAACCAAACTGACCTGAACTAAGCTCATTCACGCCTTTTAACGCCCCTTTAACGGAGACCAACAACGAACGTCGTCACTCTTTCGACCCTGACCGCAGATATCCAGTTTGACTAAATATATCTGCACGCCAGCATTCCCCTCCGGGAAAGTCCGCATCGGTTGCAAAGCTATACTTTCAGACCAGGCTTCCCGGTTCTTTTGATCCACTTAACTATAGTATAGAAAACTACAAACTTCTCCGTCTATAAAGACACAAATTTCTTCAGGCTCATCCCATCAGTTTCTGTCTATGCCTAGTTTAAGGGCGCTTTTTTCAAAGGGCTGAGTGAAACCAGTGAAGCAAAATAGTAAATCAAAATAGTGAATCAAGTTGGACGAAAGCCCCGCTAACTAGAGCTTTCATCCAATCAAACCTCAGTAGGAATTGGCCTCCTCAGGTACTGCCGGATGCAAGATTCCATTTAAGATGCGCTCTGGTCGCTGTGCATGTTTCCAGGCAAAGGCATGACGAAACGCAGCATCTTGGCAGGCTTTGAGCTGAGTGAAGTCGATGATATTGTGGGTCAACAGGCTTTCATACTCAAACGGCAGACGCACGTTATGCAGTCCGGCATTGTCGGTGCAGATCGCAATGTCTACCCCCGCATCGAAGCAGCGATCGAACACGACCTTTAGCTGATGTAAATCTTGCAGTGTTCCTGTTTTTAAATACGTAGTCGGGCAAACCTCCAAACATTGACCTTGCCGCGCGACTTGAGGCAGCAATTCGGGGTGCAGTAGCGGAATCTGGATGCCATGCCCGATTCGCATCAGGTAGGGCAACAGCTCAGGGTAGCAGCCGTCAACGGTTTCATAGAGATGCCCCGTCGTTTTTAGCCCTAGCGATCGCGCGTAATCGTAGAGCTGAATAAACTCGTCGAGGCGATCGCGGTAGTGCCCATCACCCCCAGCCAAGTCGATGCCACACACATATTGCCCCATGTGCGCCGCCAGCTCGACAATGGCTCGGTTCACCTCGTAGGGCAAGCGCGAGTGCATGCATAGAATTTGGCTGGTGGCAATCGGGTATTCGCCAAACTGACTGGCTTGCCCCACCACCTCCACAATCTGCGTCATCAAATCAATCCGCTCCGACTGGCTTAGATGGTCGGGCGTCCGCAGATAGGGCGTGTAGCGTAGCTCCAGGTAGGCCAAGTTTTCAAACACATAGGCACCTCGCATCAGCCGATAAATGAAGTACGGCAGCGTGTCCTGCGTCTGCACACTTTCCACTAACGTATGCAGTTCAAGATATTCTGCCAGAGTGTTGCGGGGTCTGGTGTAGAAGTCTTCAAACTCGGAATAATCTAGGAAGCGTTCTGCCAAATCTGGCTGGTTTCGTTGAAAATAACGCCACAAAATTCGAGGGACTACGGAGCCTCCCAAATGGCGATGCAACTCAGCGTATAGCGTCACAAGTACCTCTCAAAATAACCAAATGCACTCATTCCTCTATCATTGACGCATTTATCAATTTTTAGCATTGACAGGGGTAACATAGCCTGACGATAATGGGAGTTTGCGCATTTATTTGAAAATTCTAGCAACCTTACGGCTTTGGCAAACGTTGTTGTAATTGGAGCCCAATGGGGCGATGAAGGAAAAGGCAAGATTACTGACCTGCTCAGCAAGTCAGCAGACATGGTTGTGCGTTATCAAGGGGGCGTTAACGCCGGACACACGGTAGTTGTACAGGGGCAGACCTTCAAGTTGCACCTGATTCCATCTGGGATTTTGTACCCCAGTACGGAGTGCATCATTGGTTCAGGAACGGTGATTGATCCCCGCGTTCTATTGCAAGAACTTGATCAACTAGCTGAGCTAGGCATCTCTACAGCAAACCTGCTGATTTCGGAAACCGCCCATGTCACCATGCCCTACCATCGGCTCATTGACCAGGCGTCCGAAGAGCAACGGGGCAGCCACAAAATTGGCACGACAGGGCGGGGGATTGGGCCAACCTATGCCGACAAGTCCGAACGCACTGGCATCCGCATGATTGACTTGATGGATCCAGACGGGCTGCGGAAACAGTTAACTTGGGCGGTTCAGCACAAGAACGTCATTCTTGAGAAGCTCTATGGGCTATCGCCCCTTGATCCCAACGCGGTAATTGAAGAATATCTGGGCTATGCTGAACGGCTGCGTCATCATGTGGTCGATAGCTCATTGCGAATTGCGGACGCGGTGCAGCAGCGTCGCAACATCTTATTTGAAGGCGCACAGGGAACCCTGCTGGATTTAGATCACGGCACCTATCCCTATGTCACCTCTTCAAACCCAGTGGCAGGAGGTGCCTGTGTTGGTGCCGGGGTGGGACCTACTATCATCGACCGAGTGATTGGCGTCGCCAAGGCGTATACAACACGGGTCGGTGAAGGGCCATTTCCCACCGAGCTAAACGGCGAATTGGGAGATCTGTTGTGCGATCGCGGTGCTGAATTTGGTACCACGACTGGGCGACGTCGCCGCTGCGGGTGGTTTGATGCTGTGATTGGCCGCTATGCAGTGCGGATCAATGG
>CASBQX010000208.1 GCA_949127925.1 Synechococcales cyanobacterium PMM_0002 | reverse complement strand
CCGCTGATGGAAGATAACGACGATAAAACTATTTATACGGCGACGCCACTTGCAACCGAAGTGGAAGATCTGTGGCAAGACACCAACCCAGTTGTGCATTTTCTTAGCCGCATTCGCCCGACCCTGGCCATTCAGGATACAACATTCCTGTTCCGCATCAAGCAAGAAGCGTCTTTACCATCCACTGTTGAACCTGAGCAAATCGTCAAGGCAGTTTTTTCGGCCACAAAAGACGAACTATCACCCGAGCGGATTCAGGAGATTGCCGAATTTCTTCCCGGCACTGTATGCCAGCTTTGGCAAACCGCTTAGTCCTGTAAGCAGCACCCCTGCGGTTGGGCTACCGTGTACACAAGCCGGAACTAGCTTCGTTTCAGGCTTCTGTGTACATGGTAGTTGCGATCGCCGGGGCGGTTCACGGAATCGCCCTAGCGCCGTCCATAGGCTGTCATCGGTTCTTGGATGAAGCGAATGTAGAGGTGCCGGAAGGTAGACTTAATCACGCGAGGCATCGCAAAGTCGATGGGCACCAGTTTTTCGGGCAGCTGCCAGTCCAAGATTTTGAGATCTAGGGGCGTTAAATGGGGAAAGTGGATCTGGCGCAGTTCGGGGCATAGCCCTAGCCGTTGGGAGGCCGCGACTGTAGGGATTTTGGCTGGATCTGCGTTGAGAATTTCGACTAGGCAGCGATCGAGGGCAAATACATCGGCAGAAGCCGCTAGCACCCCCAACTCGCGAGGTTCACCGCCGCTAGGGCCATTGCCTTCATGGCCAAGGATGCCATCGGCAATGGTGAGGGTGGGGGCGATCGCCCGTGCCGTTTCTACCAGCATGGTGCCAAAGCGATCGCGATCTTTGCCAGCTTCCATGTGCCACCAGGCTTTCATTTTGCCAGGGACGCAGCCAAATAGGTTTTTGACACCCAACGTGAGGGTGAGCTGTACGTGGGATTTTACCTTGGGCAAGTTAATCACCACATCGGCCTCCATCGCCTCCTTGCACAGCAGCAAATGGTTGAACTCTGCACTAGCAGTTTGGTATCGGCTGCCGCTCCACTCCACAATCGGCAGTTTCAAATCATCAATTAGCGGCTGGTAGCCATTGGCGATCGCCACCCCACGGGCACTGCCAAAGGCCGGACTGTCGCCCAAAAATGGCTGGCCGCCCACCTCCTGCACCATCTGCGCCACCACATACGCAACTTCCCACCGAGTGGTACATTCCTTAGTGGGGCGAGACCCTGTGAGCAAGTTTGGCTTGAGCAAGACGCGATCGCCCGGTTTCACAAACGCGGCCATGCCTCCTAATGGGTCTAACAAGGTGTTGAGGGAGGCGCGTAGCTCGCTTAGGTCATAGGAAGTGGCGCGAATTAGGCTGACGGAGGGCATGGGGTGATGAAGGAGTAGGTGTTCGATTAATGTTCACATTATAAAGGGATGGCTAGGACGCTGGTTTAGTCGCCATCCTAGCCATCTTGATCAATCACCCACCCGATTAAGCGTTGTGTGCGTCTAGGCTGTGCGGATGATGCCATTTTCGGGATTGACCAAGCGCAGCAGCTTTTGTTTGATTTGGGCATCAAACACTTCCCACTTCATCCGAGTGTAGTCGCTGTGTTCGTTGAAGCCGGAGAGGAAACCCATCGGAATTTCAAACCCACCGGCCATCGATCGCCCGCCGCCAAAGTAGCGCCCTTGGGCATCTTGGCCAAAGACTTCTTTGATAAACTCATCGGGATCAAGGGTGAGTTTGTTGGTGCGCAATGAGCCAATCACCACTTCTAACTCTTCGTCTTCGTCATGCACAATACCGTAGACCACGGCAGTGTGAACGTTTTCTTCGGTGACGAGAAAATCGGCGGCCTGTGGAATGGCATCACGGTCGTCGTAGCGCAGATAGCCCACCCCAGCAATCGAGAAGTTGTTTTGCAAAATGCGGTTACGCAGCGCGCGCTCAATCACATCCATTACCCGCTTCGATCGCGACGACTGAAGCACCGCATTCAACAGCTGGCTATCATAAAATCGGCTGAGGTAAGCTGCTGCCAAAAAGTCTTCCTCTTGCGCCTGCATCAGGCGGTTTGTGTCACAGCGTAGCCCATGCACCAGCGCTGTGGCACACTTCACATGTTCGCTATTGCCGTTGTCTAGTTTGAGCAGCCCTGCTTGGATGTATTGGGTGAAAATGGTGGCGGTGGCGCGCGTCTGGGGACGAATGTCTGCAAATTCTGCCTTTAGATCGCCCTGCATACTGTGATGGTCAATCACAACAGCGACCGCAATCCCCAGCTGCTTCACCAGTGGCAGCAGCTGCGTGGTAGTGCCCTGATTATCGATAAACACACAGCCACCAAACACAGACAAGTCTTTTTCTTTAGCGGCATGGAGGCTCCAGCGCTGCACAGGAAGCCCCGTCAGCCGCACCAGAGCGATATTTTCCTGATGGCTTAGCGTCCCGGCATAGACAATGTCACAGCGAATGTCGAACTGATCGGCAATCATCTTATAGGCCCAGGCGCAAGAGAGCGCGTCGGGGTCAGGGAAGTCTTGCAGCAAAATCAGCTGGCGCTCGCCTCGATGCCGTTGCAGCACTTGCCGCAGCATCTCAACTTTTTGTTCGGTTAACCGCCGCCCTTGAGGCGTGGTTAAATACCAATCAGGTTTGACGCGAGGCGGTTCTACCTCCTCCTCCTCATCTGTCGCAGCGAGGGCAGTTGAATTGAACGTTAGCGGGACAGTGTCCGGCATGACAGGCAGACCATCGCGAGAGGTACGTGGGTTGAGTTGCATAGGTTTGTGGAGGGCGGCCAAGCCACAGGCAATTTGTTGCTGTTGCTCAGCCGTTAGAAGGGGGTATGTCTAAATTGAGTACTCTTTAGATCTTCTCAAAAAAAGTCAATTGCGGCATCGTACTCAAGGTGCCATTTTCCGCACCAGCCTCTAGGTAGATAGAAATTTTCATGCAGCCACACCAAATCGAGGCGGTTAAATGCCAATCACATATTTCTGCCACTCTTGGTGGACACCGCTTTTGATGTGTTTAGTCACTTCAAAGTAAAGGCCACTGTGGGGTTTATGGGGCGGGCGGCGGAGGATCATGCTAGATTCTTTGGGCGTACGGCTACCTTTTTTGACGTTGCAGCGCACACAGGCCGTTACAATGTTTTCCCAGGTGTCTTGGCCACCACGCGATCGCGGAATGACGTGGTCTAGGGTCAGCTCATCGCCCATGTAGGAGCAATATTGACACGCGTGTCCGTCGCGGTGAAGAATGTTGCGACGGGTCAGCGGGATTTCTTTGTAGGGAACCCGGACATAGTGGCGCAGCCGAATAACTGATGGCAACGGAAACTTGTCGTACACCAGTTTGCCGTTGTGTTCGACTTGTTCTGCTTTGCCTTTGATCAGCAAAACAACTGCCCTGCGCCAACTTGTAATGTTGAGGGGTTCGTAGGACGCGTTCAGAACTAGAACTTTGCCCATCGACGGCTAGATTAAAGGAATGATTCACAGATAGTAACATATTGACACTTGGTAGGGATGCGAGGAAGAATGTCAATACTTTTAAGTCAGGCTTTTTGACTAGGGCTTTTTGATTAGGACTTTTTGATTAGGGCTTTTTGGTTAGAGGATACAATGCAGCGAGAGCGAGCTTGGGTAGAGGTTGATTTAGGGGCGTTGGCGCATAACGTGCGGCAGCTACGGCGATCGCTCTCGGCCACCACGGAGCTGATGGCAATTGTCAAGGCAGATGCCTATGGGCATGGGGCGGAGGCGATCGCCCAAACGGCGCTGCAGGCTGGAGCAGCTTGGCTGGGAGTGGCGACGATCCCAGAAGGGATAGAACTGCGGCAGGCGGGCATTGCTGCGCCGATTTTGGTGCTGGGAGCAACGAATACGCCGGAGCAAGTGAGGGCGATCGCCCAGTGGAATCTGCAACCGACGCTGTGTACGCCCAAGCAAGCCTGGGTATTTGCTGAAACGATGGCGGGGCTAAACAGCCGCACGCCGCTACCCGTTCACCTCAAGCTTGATACGGGGATGTCGCGCTTGGGTGCGCCTTGGCAAGAGGCAGCAGCGTTTGGGCAGCTAGTGCAGCGGCTGCCGCAGCTCCACCTGGCCAGCGTTTATTCTCATTTAGCCACCGCCGATAGCCTCGATCAAACCGTGATGCGGCGGCAACAGACGCGGTTTCAGGCGGCGATCGCCCAGCTGCGGGTGGCTGGCATTGATCCACCCAAACTGCATTTGGCCAATTCGGCGGCAACGTTGAGCGATCCCGCGCTGCACTACGATCGCGTCCGGGTGGGTCTGGCGCTCTATGGGCTGCATCCGGCTCCCCACCTGGCCAGTCAGATTGACCTGCGACCTGTGCTGCAAGTCAAGGCTCGGGTGACGCAGGTAAAAACCATTGCAGCGGGAGAAGGGGTGAGCTACGGCCATCAGTTTGTCGCCGATCGAGAGCTGGCGATCGCCACGGTGGGGATTGGCTACGCCGACGGGGTTCCTCGTAATCTATCCAACAAAATGACCGTGCTCATACGCGGGCAGCGGGTGCCTCAAGTAGGAGCCATTACGATGGATCAAGTTATGCTAGACGTGAGCGCGATCGCCCAGCTGCAAGCAGGTGAAGTGGTTACATT
>CASBQX010000207.1 GCA_949127925.1 Synechococcales cyanobacterium PMM_0002 | reverse complement strand
GGCTTAGAAAAAGTCAACCTGGACATTGGCTTTGTGCCGCTGACCGACTGTGCGCCGCTGGCGATCGCCAAAGAAAAAGGGCTGTTCGAGAAATATGGTCTAGAGCAAGTCACCCTGTCGCGTGAACCAACCTGGAAAGCGATCGCCGATGGCATTACCACCGGGCGCTTAGACGCAGCGCAGATGATTGCTGGAATGCCGCTGGGGCTGACGCTAGGGATGAATGGCAAACCGCCAGTTCCCGTGGTGACGGGTCTGGTGATGAGCCGCAACGGCAACGCCATTACCCTCAGCAAGCGGTTCTATCACAATGGCGTGCGGACGCTGGAAGATTTGAAGGGGGCGATCGCCCGCACCCCCGACAAAGTGCCCACCCTCGCCGCCGTGCATCCGGCCTCCATGCACAACCTGATGCTGCGTCACTGGCTGGCATCGGGCGGCATCGACCCCGACAAAGACGTCAACATTGTCATGATTCCACCGCCCCAAATGGCAACAGCCCTCAAAAGTGGCACCATTGACGGCTACTGCGTCGGTGAACCGTGGAACAGCCGCGCCGTCCAAGAAGGCACTGGCTTTGTGATCGCCACCGACTTAGACATTTGGTCGGGGCATTTAGAAAAAGTCTTAGGCGTGCGCGAAGACTGGGCTGCCCGTTATCCCAACACCCACCTCGCCCTAGTCAAAGCCTTACTCGAAGCCTGCGAATATTGCGACGATCGCCGCAACCGCGAAGAGCTGGTCGAGATTTTGGCTCGACCCGACTATGTCGGCGTTGATCCCGCCTATCTGCGGCCTGGGCTGGTGACGCCCTACGACCGGGGCACCGATGCTGAACCCGAACAGCTGCTGCGGTTCAATCAGTTCTACGTCGATCGCACCAACTGCCCGTATCGGGTTGAAGGGCTGTGGATTATGACCCAACTGGCGCGCTGGGGGATTGCCCCCTTCCCGCGCAACTGGCTCGACATCCTCAACCGCACCCGCCGCGTTGACGTATTTGGAGCCGCCGCCCGCGACCTGGGGTTGCCCGACATTGAACCCAATCGCGGTATCGTCACCTTTGCCGACGGCAGCGTCTTCAACCCCGACGACCCAATCGGCTACCTCAACAACCTCACCATTAAGCACGACAACGTTCGGATTGAAGAAATCAGCATCGATCCACCCGTGGCGGCGATCACCCACTAACCTCATCCACTCTCCTCTCCATTACCCCCTAACTCCATGCAGACCCTTGACAGCACCGACCTTAAACCCAGCCCTGCGGACGTGACCGATGCGTTTCTAGTGATTGACAACCTGTCGAAGGTCTATCCCACCGACAATGGCGACACCTATACCGTGCTCGATGGCGTTAACCTAACGGTGAATGAAGGCGAGTTCGTCTCGGTGATTGGGCATTCGGGCTGCGGGAAATCGACGCTGTTGGATATGGTGTCGGGCTTTCGGACGCCGACAACGGGCGAAGTGCGGTTGCGATCGCAGCGCATCACCAAACCAGGCCCTGATCGGATGGTGGTATTCCAAAACTATTCACTGCTGCCGTGGATGAGCGCCTTCGAGAACATTTACCTAGGGATTAACTCCATCTGGCGCAAAAAACCGAAGGCAGAGAAAGAGGCGATCGTCCGCGACCATCTGGCCATGGTAGGGCTATCGGACGCTGCCGACAAACGCCCCGCCGCCCTTTCTGGCGGCATGAAGCAGCGGGTCTGCATTGCCCGCGCCCTGGCGATGCGTCCCGAAATTCTGATTTTGGATGAACCCTTTGGTGCCCTCGACCCAATCACCCGCGAAGAGCTGCAAGACGAACTGCTCAAAATCTGGACAGACAACCGCGTCACCGTGCTGATGATCACCCACGACATCGACGAAGCCCTGCTGCTCAGCGATCGCGTCGTCATGATGACCAATGGCCCTGCGGCCAAAGTTGGCGAAATCCTAGACGTGCCCTTCCCTCGCCCCCGCAGCCGCGATCGCGTTATGGAAGACCCGCGCTACTACGAACTGCGCAACCAAGCCCTCGACTTTTTGTATCACCGCTACGCCCACGACGACCTGTAGGGGCGGTTCGCGAACCGCCCCTACAGGGTAGCCGATCAGACTTCTAAACCATTCCCCATCCTTTCCCTATGTCCGAGCCGATTAAAACTTTATGTCCCTACTGCGGGGTGGGCTGTGGATTGGAAGTGATACCAGGAGAGCCAGCTAGCAAAACGCCGTGGCAGGTACGGGGCGATCGCGACCATCCGTCTAGTTTGGGCATGGTGTGTGTCAAGGGAGCCACGGTAGCAGAGTCGATCGGCAAAGATCGATTGCTGTACCCGATGTGGCGGGAGACGCTGGAGCAACCGTTTCGGCGGATTAGCTGGGATGAAGCCTTCGAGAAAATTTGCGATCGCATCCAAACGGTGATTCAAACCCAGGGAGCCGATGCAATCTGTATGTACGGGTCGGGGCAGTTTGTCACCGAAGACTACTACACCGCCCAGAAACTGATGAAAGGCTGCCTGGGCACCAACAACTTTGATGCCAACTCGCGGCTGTGCATGTCGTCTGCCGTATCTGGCTACATCCAGAGCTTGGGCGCAGACGGCCCGCCCTGCTGCTACGACGATTTGGAAACCACCGACTGTGCCTTTATTATTGGCAGCAACACCGCCGAGTGCCACCCGATCGTCTTCAACCGTCTGCGCAAATATCACAAAAAAACGCCCCATGTGCGGCTGATTGTGGTCGATCCGCGCACCACGCCCACCGCTGCCGCCGCCGACCTGCACCTCGCCATTCGCCCCGGCACCGACATTGACCTGCTCAACGGCATCGCCTACTTATTAATCCAGTCGGGGCATGACGCGCCAGACTTCGTGGCGCAACACACCACAGGCTTCGCCGACTTTGCCGCAGTGGTGCAGCACTACCCACCATCCGTCGTGGCCGAGCGCTGCGGCATCCCGGTAGAGGCATTAGAAACAGCGGCGCGCTATTGGGGCGAATCGGCGCGGGTGCTGTCGCTGTGGTCGATGGGGATGAACCAGTCGAGCGAAGGCACCGCCAAAGTCCGCAGCCTGATTAACCTGCACCTGCTGACGGGGCAAATTGGTAAAGCGGGTGCGGGGCCATTTTCCCTCACCGGGCAGCCCAACGCCATGGGTGGACGGGAAGCCGGCGGGCTGTCACATTTACTCCCCGGCTATCGCTCCGTCACCAGCCCACAGCACCGCGCCGACGTCGAAACCGCTTGGCAATTACCCGCCGGACGGATTGCACCCCAGCCCGGTCGCAGCGTGTGGGAGATGATTGTTGGCTTGGAAAACGACGAGGTAGGGCTATTCTGGATTGCCGCCACCAACCCCGCCGTCAGCCTGCCCGATCTGGAACGAACGAAGGCAGCACTCAGGCGATCGCCCTTCACCATCTACCAAGAAGCCTATCACCCTACCGAAACCACGGAATACGCCCACCTGCTGCTGCCCGCCACCCAATGGAGCGAAAAAAGCGGCACCATGACCAACTCAGAACGCTGCGTTACCCTGGCCTCAGCCTTTCAGGTGGCTCCCGGTGAAGCGCGAGAAGACTGGGCAATTTTTGCCGAAGTGGGGCGGCGATTGGGATTCGCAACCCAGTTTCCGTTCCAGACCAGCGCTGAAATCCACGCCGAATTTGTGAAACTGACGCGCGATCGCCCCTGCGATATGACGGGCATCAGCCACGAGCGTCTGCATACCGCAGGCCCGCTGCAATGGCCGCTACCGTTGGGCGAAACGGCCAACCGTCAGGCGAAACGGCTCTACACCGACCTCAAATTCCATACCCCCGATGGGCGTGCCCGTTTCAGCGCCTATCACTCCCGTGGCCTCGCCGAACCGCCCGACCAGCAGTTCCCCTTTATCCTCACCACGGGCAGGCTCTACGGCCACTGGCATACCCAAACCCGCACCGGACGCACCGACAAAATCCGCCAGATGCACCCCCATCCGTTTATCGAAATCCATCCCCGCGATGCTGAGCAGTTGGCTATTGCAGAGGGTGACTTAGTAGCGGTGCAGTCGCGTCGAGGGTCAGCCCAATTTCCCGCCAAAGTAACGCGGGCGATCGCCCCTGGTACCGTATTTGTGCCGATGCACTGGGGCGCACTCTGGGCAGACCATGCCGAAGCCAACGCCCTCACGCATCCGGCAGCCTGCCCCGATTCCAAACAGCCCGAATTGAAAGCCTGTTCGGTGATGCTGGTTCCAGTGAGAATAGGAGAGGCGATCGCTTTCTCCCCGGCAATTAGAACAGAGAATACGCTGCCCGTATAAATCCAAACTAATGCAAAAAGCTCTCAAGCTTAAGTCTGTCCAAAGATGTAGCAGCCATCTCTCCCCATAAGAAGAAGCGTTAAGAAGTTTAAACAATTAACCTAAGGTATGTCTGCTCTAGGTTTTGAACACTAATTAGTCAAATACGAAGGAGTTTGTTATGAAGGCAGGTCAGTACTTTGCTTTAATTTCTGGGATCATTTTTCTCGTGCTTGGAATTATGGGACTCATTCCAGGTCTTGTGGACTACACCGAAGCTACTTCCGCTGTAAGTGACGCTTACGGCATGGGATACGGTTACATCTTGGGAAGTATTCCTACTAATGGAATTCACGCTTTTATTCGCATTGTTGTAGGGTTGTTAGGGATCGTGGCGTCCGTCTCACTAGATAGCACCCGCACCTATAGTCGAGCAATTACGGTTTTCTATGGACTGTTTGCTGTGCTAGGACTTATTCCTTTCGCCAACACATTCTTCGGTACCGTCCCTATTTTCGGAAGTGATGTTTTACTGCACGGTTTAAGTGCTGCTGTCGCCTTTTACTTTGGCTTCATTGCGTCGCCAGGGATTTTGGAATTGTCCGGCAATAATCCTCAGTAAGGTAGACTGGGTGCGGAAATCGCATCGGTTGAACGAAAGGTATGAATCAGCTGGGTTTTCCTGGTAACGATGGGGAGGAAAACCCAAAAATTTAGCTACCCCAGACCTACGGCCATGACAAGCTGGGGTAGCTAGAGAGGGTTGTGTACAATACCCTCAGCCTCCAGACTGGCCGTAAGAGTCGTGTCGGGTTAGCTACCGGGATTGATTGCGACTACCTATTAGATAGGGCTGGCCAACTGGAATTTTCACGGTAAAGATAGAGCCTTGGCCTACCGTAGAATGGCAGGATAGGGAGCCTCGATGTTGATGAACCACCGCTTGATAGCTAATCGCTAACCCTAAGCCGCAGCCCTGACCGATTTCTTTGGTGGTAAAAAACGGGTCAAAAATCTTCGGCTGAATTGCGGCGTCAATCCCACCGCCATTGTCGGTAATGGTAACGGTGACCCATGACTGGGTAGGGCGATCGCCCAAACTAGCCTCAGTCGTAATGGTGATTGTTTTGGGTGTGGATTGCGGCAGCTCTAGGGCATCTAAGGCATTTTTTAACAGGTGTAAAAAGACCTGATTCAGCAAGCTAGGGAAACACTCTATGGGCGGTAGCTGGCCGTACTGGCGGCAGAGTTGCACATCGGCTGGGATTTGAGTTTTGAGAATTGATAGCGTGCTCTCTAAGCCGTCATGCAGATTGACGACCTTACAATGAGCCTCATCGAGCCGAGAGAAGCTGCGTAAAGACGCCACAATTTCTCGAATTCTGCCCGCGCCTGAGCGCATTGACATGAGAATGCGGGGCACATCTTGAATCAAAAAGTCTGGCTCAACTTCTTCAATCAAGCCTTGCAGCGAGTCGGTGGCCTGAGGATAGTGAGTTTGGTAGGCCGTAATTAGCCGCAGCGCATCGTTCAGGTGGCTCTCTATATAGGGAATGTTGCCATAGATAAAGGTAATGGGATTGTTGATTTCGTGGGCAATCCCCGCCACCATTTGACCCAAACTAGACATTTTCTCGCTCTGGATCAGCTGCGCTTGGGTTTGCTGAAGCGCTTGCAGGGTCTCTGCTAGCTGCTTAGCTTGGGCGGCGCTTTCTTGAGCCTGTTGGCGGCTTTGGGCATACAAATGCCCCTGCTGAATCGAAATTGCTAGCTGGTCGGCAACCGCCTGTGCCAGCTTTTGATCGTCGCGCGTCCAGTGACGAATGTGCGTGCATTGGTTGAGGTAGAGAATAGCCTGAAGGCTACCACTGGTCTGCACGGGTACCACCAGGGAGGACTTAATTTGGGCAGTTTGATATTCGCTATTGTCTGGTCCAATGCGCGCATCTTGGTTCACATCAGGAATCACAACCTGCTGACGGGTTTGAATCACCCAGCGGGTCATGGGGCCATCGGGATCGAAGTCGTCGATGGATTTTGACAAGGGCGGGCGATACACCTCAAACAGGTGCTTGCGGCGAAAGCGTGCCCGCTCCTGATCCAAACCATCCGCGTCTAAAGCTGCGTTTGGATGATTGGAATTTTCGACTAGATGGACTAAACAACGATCGACGTTTAGAGCATCTAGCAGTTGAGCGATCGCCTGCTGTAAAATAGTCTGTAGATCTAGGCTCTGGCGCGTTTGAGCTGTAATTTGATTGACGACGCGTTCGCGCTGAGCCTGCTTTTGGGTGCGTTCATACAGCTGCGCCTGCCGCACCGCAATTTCTAGCTGCTGGGCGATCGCCTGCATCAGATCTACCTCTGCTGCTGACCAGAGCTGGCGCTGCTCGGATAGGCAAACAATGAACCCGGTTGACCCTTCACGCCCACTCACAGGCACCAGCAGCATCGCCTGCTGGCTAAACAGAGCGCCAACGTCTTGGTTCAATGGCTGATCGCTGAAGGCGCTAGATGAGAAAAATCGACCAGTCAACCCATTGATTAACTCATTGGTTAAACCATCCACCAGCTGTCTGATCCCGTGATGTTTGGCGGTTCGACCCGTCGTCACCACCAGCTCACCTTGACGAATTAACGGAGCCAAGCTGCCCAACTGAGATAGCGAAAAGTTTCCCACCCAAGCAGGGCGATCGCCACCAACATGTTCGCAGACCACCTGAACCCGCTGACTGTCCTGGAAATACCACAGGAAGGCACAGCGATCGGTGCGCACCACCCCTGCGACCTCATCGACCGCCGTTTGCAACACCACCTGGAGTTCTAAAGAGTTGCGGATGCGATCGATAATTCGACGCAGCAAAGCCGTCTGCGATGCGGTGTATTTAAGCGTATGCGTGAGCCACGTACGATGCCGGAACAAAGGGAGCACAGGGTAAAAGAGTGTAAAACCACGCATTAATCGGTAAACCTACACACTGGGTCAGGATCACTGCCGCTAGGCCAGAAGCCACCTAGAAAAAATACATAGCTACCCTGGAGCTGGGTGCGCCTGTATTTCATCTGTACTTCACAACTGGCACAGTGTTTTCCCGGAGTTGTCAGCCCAATCAGTTTACAAACAATCATGATGCACCCGGAGTCGATGTAGTTTAGATGAAGCTGAATGGAGCTTTGCCCACTCCCTGCATCCAACCAGGTGACTCATATCACATTGTAAACAATGTTTAAATCACTGTCTTCTCCTTTCTGCATCACACCGGGGCGGTAAAACAATCACAGTCTTAAGGGGGACTCCATCACGAAGCAAATCGGCAAATCGGCGCATAGTGTAGTTATCGATGTTCCCCCATTATTTATGAACGCCCAACTAGACCTCCCATCCACTGGTTTCTGTGCGGCCAGCCTGCATCAAGTCGTTGAACAAATTTTTGAAACCCGGAGAATTACGCGAGTAGTGCAGCACTCCCTGATGGCAGTCGTTTTGTCTAAAACACTGTTGAGTTATGAAGAGCAAGCCCTAGTCAAT
>CASBQX010000206.1 GCA_949127925.1 Synechococcales cyanobacterium PMM_0002 | reverse complement strand
TTTTGGCCTCGGCGCACTGCGCCCAGCAAGGTAGAAACGACCACACATTGCTTCATCTGAGATATCCGTTTCCCTTTCACGGTAAATCGCCCGAGTTGACCGTGAACCCTGCCAGCATGATTGAACTGGACTCGGTAGACGCCGTTGATTTGGGGCAGAGTAGTTTCGGCAACATCTAACTCGATGCCAGTCGCAAGATTTTCCCAGCCGGTTAAATCGGGTGATGTATTCACAGGGTGGATAGCCACTTGCACCGTGCCGTTGAACTGCCGCAGGCTAGTTTGCCACGAGGCTCTGAGCTGTTCGGCGCGGCTTTGAGCTAGCCGCATCGCCTGCACTACTTTGTCTTGAGAGGAGGTGAGACGGCGCTGGTCGGCAATGGTTAGCCAAGCTGGAACCGCGATCGCCATCAAACTGCCGATAATGGCAAGCACCACAGCCATTTCTAATAGCGTAAATCCGGCAATATGGCACTTTTGGTGGCCTAATCCAAGCCGTAGCCCCCGACGTTGCCATAAAACGGTGCGCGATCGCGTATGAAACTGCATAGTGCCCCTGACCCTAAGATTCAGCCTATAATTCCCGGCGATCGCGGGGCAGTATCGACAAATTTAAGAAAATTCTCTCAACAAACCTGGTGCCAAATTGCCAATGCCCTGCATAATGTATTGGAATTGGTGTAAGGCTTTGGGGTAATAGTTTTTTATGCCTGAGTTAGTCGAGCGCCGGCCTGACGAAACCTTGACTGAATCTGCAACCGTTTTGGGTCTGCCGATCCATTTAATGGACGATTATTTGGGCTGGTTAATCCAGCAGCTACAGCACCAGCAAGGTGTTCATGTTGTGACGCTGAATGCTGAAATGGCCATGCAAGGAGAGCGTAATTCGGTGTTGGCTGCCATCATCCAGCAAGCAGAACTCGTCATTCCTGATGGAGCGGGGGTTGTGTTCTATTTAGGGCTGCGGGGTAAGCGCGTGCAGCGTTGTCCTGGAATTGAGCTGGCGGCGGCGCTGCTGGCTCAGTCGGCTACTGCCAACCCCAACGCGGAGCTGCCAACCTCTCCCTACTCTGTCTTTTTCTATGGCGGGGCACCGGGTGTTTGCGAGGCGGCGGCGCAGGCATGGCGAGCTCGCCTGCCGGGGATCGCTATTGTGGGCACTCAAAACGGCTATCTGCCAACTGAGGCGCAGCCTCAGTTTCAACAAACGCTGAAGACGCTGCAACCCAATATTATTTTGGTTGGCATCGGGGTGCCCCGGCAGGAGCTATGGATTGCCGAAAACCGTCACCTTTGCCCCCATGCCGTTTGGATTGGGGTCGGTGGCAGCTTCGATATTTGGGCTGGCACCAAAACCCGCGCGCCTAGCTGGTTACGAGATAACAACCTGGAATGGGTCTATCGGCTCTATCAAGAGCCATGGCGCTGGCGACGGATGCTGGTGTTGCCCCAGTTTGCTTGGAAGGCTGTAGTAACAAGAGTGTTGAATTAATCGAGTGTTGAATTAATCGAGTGTTGAATTAATATTTTATTTAAGTCAGCGCATTTGTTTAGGTCAGCGCATCTACTGATTTTGATTCAAGCCGTTTTGGTTAAGAGCATGTATGACCTCAGTTCGCGATCGCCCTACTTCATCTCCCTCATCTACCCCGTCTGCTACCAGTTCTAGTCGGGCGAAAGAACCAACAGGCAACCCGCCTCAGGCCGAATCTAACTTTGCTGTGAAATTGCAGCAGGTTAATATGGTCTACCCCAACGGCAGTCGAGCGCTGATTGACGTGAATCTGCATGTGCAACGGGGCAGTTTTTTGTTCGTCACTGGGTCGTCTGGGTCTGGCAAGTCTACTTTGCTAAAGCTGCTCTATGGTGCAGAGCGACCAACTCAGGGCGATGTGATTGTCAATGATCTCGATTTGGCTACCTTGCGGGGCGATCGCCTCTCCATGCTGCGGCGGCGGATTGGCATCGTGTTTCAAGACTACAAGCTAATTCCCAAGCGCACAGTGTCTGAGAATGTCGCGTTTGTGCTGTGGGCGCAGGGGTTCAACCGCAAAGAGATTCACCGTCGTCTGCTGCCAACTCTCAAAATGGTCGGACTGCACGATAAGGCCGATCGGTTCCCAGACGAGCTGTCGGGCGGCGAGCAGCAGCGGGTCAGCATTGCGCGGGCGATCGTTAGCACTCCCCCCATTTTGTTAGCAGACGAACCTACAGGCAATCTGGATGCGGACAACTCCTGGCAGGTGATCAAAATCCTGAAGAAGCTGAATACTGTCGGCATTACCGTCATCGTCACCACCCATGACGATCGCCTGGTGCGGATGTCAAATCATCCAGTCGTCGAATTGCGTAACGGGCGGCTATTTAAGGTGCCTAGTTAGGCGAGATACAAAAAACCTCCAGCAAAATGCCGGAGGTTTAATTTAGGGTGCATCTATTTCAAACTTCACCGTCAAGAGATAAAAATCCGGAAAAAAGATTCCTTTCGCTCAATTTTTATACCCAGTCACTCACTCAAATCCCTGTTCTCGCCAGGGCACCGGGTCAACAGATTGCCCGTTGACGTATAGCCCCCAGTGCAAATTTGGCCCTGTCGCCGAACCCGTTGCCCCGATCGCCCCAATTCGTTGGCCGGCGGCGACCACAGCGCCCTCTTGCACATCAATCCGGCTGAGGTGAATGAAAATACTGCTCACACCCTGGCCATGATCGACCCCAACCGTGTTGCCATGGATCACAAACCCATCGGCTTCCCGACCCACTAGCACCACCCGGCCAGCCGCCGGAGCCGTAACGGCTGCACCTGTGCCGCCGCCGTAGTCCACGCCTTTGTGGTAATAATCGGCTGCAAATACGCCGTTATAGTAGCGGCGGACGCCAAATGGAGTCGTTACTCTCCCGGCGGCGGGGCGAGCAAACGGGCCACTCCAGTATTTTTGCGGCGTCACGAGCTGCTTAAACTGGTTGACTCGGCTCAGTTCATGCTCAGTCGCACCAGAACCACCGCCTCGAACCGTAATCCGCTGCGTCGAAAACGAGCGATCGCGCAGGGTCAACGTGGTGGTTTGAGGTGCGCCCATGCCAATGACCCGCAGTTCTTTACGACCCGGTCGATCCAGCGGTGTGGTCGGCACCAGCGCCCGATAGCGGTCTGTGCCAATCGCAAAGGCTGGATAGGTAGCCGCACCAAAGGTCACCGATGGTGGCATTGTCACGGCAGCGTCGGCATGGATCACGACCGAGATTGTATCGCCCAATTGCGGGGTGAGTGGCGATACCTGCACCACGGTGGCTCGGGCTGGCACGCTCAGGGCTGCGACTAAGGCGATCGCCCCCAACACCACAGCTGCGACTCCCCGCTGCTGCCAAACCCAGCGGCGCAGATGAGAGACGAACGTGACCATCTGGCTCAGAAAAAGTGTCATAGGTCAGAAGATAGAAGTCCAGCACTATTTTAATCGTAGATTTGGCAGGGCTAGGAATGAGCGAGTTTTTAGTTTTTAGTTTTGAAGTTTGAATTTTAAGTTAAGCGATCAGCTCAAAACTCAAAACCTATTCAACGCTGCTTCCCTAGCTGCACCGTATAGGTTTCGCCCATCGCAAAGACGCGATCGCCCTCCACCAACCGCCGCCCGCGCTGCACCTCGGTTTGCTGATTCACCCGCACTTCCCCGGCCTGAATCAGCATTTTGGCCTCGCCGCCCGTTTGCACCACGCCTGTCCATTTTAAAAACTGGTCGAGCTTAATTGTGTTGTCTGCTGTTGCCATAGGATTTAATCTCAGCGATCGCGATTTCTAATTCTCCTGCCTCTATTTTGCTATATCTCTGCGGCGGCTGGTCGCTCGCTCAGCAGAGCCGACCCACTATGGTTCTAGGCCAAGCATCCCCTGGTCGCCGTCTAGGTAAACCGGAATGCCGACAGGGAGGCAGGCATTACTGCCGTCGTGGCCAAACGGCAGGTCAGAGACAATCGGCAGCCCCAAGTCGGCAAGGCGATCGCGCAACACTCCTTCCACCGGGAAACTGGGCACATTTGGCGGCGCATCGCACTGGCTAAATCGCCCCAACGCAATGCCGTTAACCTGCTTGAAAATGCCACAGGTGCGCCAGTACGTCAGCATGCGGTCAATTCGGTAGGGAGCTTCTGACACGTCTTCTAGTGCCAAAATCACGCCGTCTAAACTGGGCTGAAACGGGGTGTGCAGCAGATGCGTGGCCACCGTCAGATTTCCTGGCAGCAAAATCCCACGAGTGCGCCCTCCCCCCCAGCCGATCCCTTTCAGCGGCGGCAAACTGCCTGCCTGCACCCAGTCAAATAATCGCGCTACTGACCAGGCTGGCTCTACCCCCAAGGTGGTCAGTACGGGGGCATGCAGGGCAGATATCTGCTGCTGCCCCAAGCTCCACAGCAAGCCCGTAATGTCGGAAAACCCAATCAGCCACTTGGGTTCCACCGTTGGCCACTGCCAATCTTCTAGCAGCCGGGTCGCGCCATAGCCGCCCCGCGCACACAAAATGCCCCGACAGTCTGGGTCGTTCCAAGCGTCGTATAGCTGCGATCGCCGCTCTTGATCTGTACCGGCCAAATAGCCCCAGCGCTTATCAAAATTGGGCGGCACTTCTACCCGGTACCCGTGCGATCGCCACACCTCTACCCCCTTATGAAACGACTCCATCTCCCGCAACGTGCCGCTGGGCACAATCACGCGGAGCAAGTCACCAGGTTGAAGCGGAGCGGGAGGGGTGCAGGGGAGCATGAAGGAAAGGATTAAGGGGGAAGGAGGAAGGATATAGCGGTTCTCATGCTAGTGAAGTGCATCAGCGTAGGGGCGATACGGCAGTTCGCCCTCCGATCTGTACCGCACCAAATCGATAATTGCTACATAGCTGGTTTCTCTTTACCCTACGGGTTTTTTGGCAAACTGCAAAATTCCGACGGCGATCGCCTGCGATAGTTTGTTGCGGTAGCTGGGGTTGGCCAGGTTGAGGGCGTCTTGGGTGCCTGTGAGGAAACCCAGTTCTAGGTGGATGGCGGCAATGGTGGGCGATCGCAAAATGGGAAACGTAGCGGCTTTGATGCCCCGATCGGTCAGTTGAAGGGTTTGCACCAAGTTGGAGTGTACCAGCTGGGCTAAGGCAGCACTGGCGGCGGTGCCGGGATACTGATAGGTTTCTAGCCCGTTGACGTTGGGTTGCGGCGGGCTGGTCGCATTCAGATGCAGGCTAACGAGGACGCTAGCATTGGCGGTTTGGGCGATCGCCAATCGTTCGGCAGCCGACAGCGTTCGATCCTCGGTGCGGGTCAAGACTACGTGAAGGTCGAATTTTCGCAGCACGGTGGCCGTGTCGAGGGCGATCGCTAGCACCAGGTCTTTTTCTGGAACGCTGCCAATTCGACCAGATCCGATGTCGGAGCCGCCATGCCCTGGATCTAACACGATGGTAGGTAGCTCACTGGAGGTCGCCGCAGGAGCACTGACAGGAGGCGTTGGGGCGTTGCTCTGGGTAGGCGAGCTGCTCAATGGGCTAGCGGGCGCGTTAGACAGTACAGTGCTGAAGGAACTGGCTGGAGCGCTGGCGGTGGAGTTAGCAGACGCACTGGCAGACGCGCTGGGGTCTACGATGTAAGGCGAACTGATGGCAGGCGATCGCCCCGACTGCACCAGAGCCTGATAGACCATGGCGCTGACTTCGGCGCGGCTGGCTTCGCGGGTCGGTTGCAGCCGCGACACTTGCGGATAGTTCACCACTAGCCGATGGGCGGTGGCGCTAGCTACCACAGGCTGGGCAAAGGCGGGCACGCTGCCTGTATCGGTGTAGCGGTTCAATAAGGCCAGGTCTCCGGCGGGTAGTTCTAGGCCGTTGACCAGCGATAGCAATACCTCAATTCGGGTAATGTTTTGGTCAGGCCGAAAGGTGCCATCCCCACTGCCCGACAACAGCCTGCCCTGATAAACGCGCTGCACGGCAGTTGCAGCCCAGTGCTCCGGCGGAACGTCGCTAAAGCTAATGCCCGCCCGCTTTGGCAGCGGGTTGAATGTGTTGACCAGCAGCGCGGCATACTGGGCGCGGCTCATACTGCTATCAGGCCGAAAGCTGCCGTCTTCAAACCCGCTGACCAGGCTTTGGCTGGCCAGCCCTCGGATAAAGTCGGACGCCCAATGCCCCGATAGGTCGGCGAAGGACACGGCGGCGGCATCGGGGGTGACAATGTAGGGTGAGGCGATCGCCCGTGCTTGCCCCGTCACCACCAGCGCCTGATAAATCATGGCGGCGACTTCAGCCCGAGTTGTGTCCACCATTGGCTCGATCAGGTCAATTTGGGGATGGTTGACGACCAGCCGCTTTTGGGTGGCCGTAGCCAGCGCTGTGGTGGCATAGGTGGGAATTTGAGCGCGATCGCGATAGAGTCCCAGAGCGCCCGAATTGCCCCCCACTAAGCCCAGGCCGTTGACCAACGACACCAGGGTCTGCACCCGCGTCAGGTTCAAATCGGGGCGAAATGTACCGTCGGGGAAGCCTGCCAGAAACCCCATCCCCTCTGCTTTGGCGATCGCCGCCAGACCCCAAAAGTTGGGAGCTACATCGACAAAATTGCTGCTCTGCCGCTGCACGGGCAAATCAAAGGCGCGGGCAATCAACGCCGCATACTGAGCGCGGGTAATGGTGAGGTCGGGTCTAAAGGTGCGATCGGGGAACCCGGAGATCATGCCGCGTTTGACCAGTTCTGCAATAAAACTCTCCGCCCAATGCCCCGTCAAGTCTGTTAGTCCCGTTTGCCCAGTGGCGGGAGGCTGAGTCGGAATTGGCGCTGGGCTGGGCTGCACCGGACTCGGAGTCGGCTTGGGCGCTGGCTTTTGTATCACCGTGCGGATTTGCTCTACCACCGCGCTCGCCGCCAGCTCTACTGCTTTGGCTCCGGTCGTAACCCCGACATTGATCCGAGTTGGGTTTAACTGATTCCCCACCGATACCAGCACAGCTGCGCTGATATTGCGGACGTCTGAGCCAGCGTTCGCTCGAAACACATTTCCGCCTGGGTCTTGAGATTTGCCCAGATCGGGCACAGCGTTCCCAATTATGGCCAATCCATCTTCTGTACTCCGCTCAATCCAGTTATTGCGCAGCACCGGGCGAGCTGTGCCAGATACCACAACCCCCGCCCGGTTGTTCACCATCTGGTTTTCAGTTAGCAGCGGGGCGGCACTGTCGCTAATGGCAATGCCGTAGCCGGTTTGCTGAAACACATTGCGACGGATTTCGCCCTTGGCATTGCGCGCCATCGAGATGCCGCTGGCAGCATTTTGCTGAAATACGCTGTCTACAATTTCTGGAGTAGCGGTGCCGCTGGCAAACACCCCTTCGCGGCCACAGTTAATAAATGTACATTGAGCGATCGCCGGAGCCGTAGATTCAATCCAAACGCCCGTGCCTCGCGGAGCCGTGTTGGTCACTGTGACCCCTCGCAGTTCAGCCTCTGTCTCTAACCGCAGCGCTACAATTTGGCGGGCAAAGGTAGGACTTAAATAATCGCCGCTGCCGCTGATCACGGTTCCCTGTCCACGGTTGCTGGGATTTCCGACTACAACCACCCCCGCCGCCACTACCAGCGGAAATACCTCCCCACTCGCCACACCATATATACCCGGAGCCAGTTGCACTGTCATCCCTGCGGTCGCTCTGCGCAGCGCTCGGGTCAGAGTTTGGTAAGGGTTGGCCTGACTGCCTGTGGCATCGTCTCGACCGACAGCGGGGTTGACATAGAGCATGCTAGAAGCTGAAGTGTTCACCATAGGGCTAAATCATAGCGGGTTTAACGCTCATAACCAGGATT
>CASBQX010000205.1 GCA_949127925.1 Synechococcales cyanobacterium PMM_0002 | reverse complement strand
CAGTGTAGGATGGTGGAAAGGAGGACGGTATGAACATTCCCATCATTGATGAGGTCGTTGAACAATTAAAGGTCATGCCACAGAATTTGCAATGGCAAGTGCTGGAGTTTGTTCGGGCACTAGTCAACGCTGAAGTTCGAGGTACACCGGGGCAGCAATTGCTGCGTTTTGCAGGTTCAATCCCTCCCGACGATCTTCAGTTGATGCGGGCAGCAATTGAGCAGGACTGTGAACGGGTAGATGTCGATGAGTGGTAGGTATTTGCTCGATACCAACATCATCATTGCCCTCTTTGCAGATGAAGCGATCGTCAAAAGTAGTCTTGTTCAAGCCAATGAAGTTTTCATTCCAGAGTAATGATGTCTGGATTGCAGCCCTTGCACTACGCCATGGCCTAATTTTGGTATAGCAATTGTCGATCTGGTGCGGTACAGATCGGAGGGCGAACTGCCGTATCGCCCCTACTTTGATGCACTTCACTAGCATGAGAACCGCTATAACACGCGATGCTCATTTCCAAGAGGTTGAGAGTTTGCAAACAGTAGCGTGGTAAAGAGTGCCGACGCATGACAACCCTAGTGCAGCGGATTGACCCAAGCCGCTTGTGGTGTCGCAAAGATATCGACAACCGCTGACTAGGAACGTTAGCCGGCTACGTTATGCCGAAGAAGAGTAGCTGTTTCGTTATTTTCAGGAGCGCGATCGCCTGTCCAAAGAAGCTGAAATCACTCTCATCGCTTATGCTAGGCTAAATTAAAGCTTTCCTGTTGAATGTCCCTGAGTGCTATGACCATTGCTCAATCAGCAAGACCATCAAGTAGCCCAATTACGGTGACTTTAAAACGCCTTGTTGCTCTTTTAGAAGAAGATGAGACTGATGAGTATGGAGTTTTACAACCGAGTCAGGCTGCGTTTAAGTTGGCGATGCGATTTATTGTAGAAGCTTATGATGCAATGGGCGATCGCTTTCCAAAAGCGTCAGTTTCCACAGATGAGCAAGGCAGCATTCGACTGACATGGAGTAAGTTAGAGCCAGAATGCGAAGTCCGGCTGATTTGTCCTGCTCATGCTGACCAGCAAGCCTACCTCTACCACGAGCTAGGCAACGATTATGCGGTAGAAAGAGGAGTGACAGTCTCTATCCTCTTGCAGTGGTTGGAATGGCTGAATCAAGCATGAGACGGTTTGATCCCCTACCTGATGATGTCACCGTCTATCGGGCACTGCTACGGAAACAATGGATTGATGAGGATACAGGAAGAGTGAAGGCAGATGCCTATTTTCTGCGAGTCAACGAGCGTGGGCTTTCAGTTAATCTCGCAAATGTATGTTCTCCAAAGCAGTGTGCAGAATTATTTCGTAGGCATCCTTGCTGACACTAATGCAAGGTCTATCCTTTGATGATCTATCCTCTGGTGAATAGTACGTCTAGGATTAAGTCTAACTGTCTATAGTCACTATAGATATCCGCAGATATCCGCAGATATTCAGTGTTCTAAAAGCACTGAATATCTCTCTGTCAGAGCGAGAAAGTTTATTTAATGAGGCAAGGAGATTTATAAATCTTGTGTGCGTTTTCAAGTTGGGGAAAGAAGTTATGGGAAAATTGTAATAGTTTCCCATAATCGTCATCGACACGATAGGAGGAGCGGGTGAGCAAACTAGTACTTGAGATTTCAAACGATATCGCGGAGTCTCTTCAACTTCCACCTTCAGAACGCCTCTCTCGTGTCCAGCGAGAATTGGCACTTCGTTTATACCAAAAAGGGTTGCTTTCTTTTGGGAAGGCGCGTGAGTTAGCACACATGACAAAATGGGAGTTTCACTCACTACTTGGAGATGAGGCAATTGAGCGTAGTTACGACTTGGAAGAATTAGAAAATGACTTAAGTACCTTGGAGCAGTTAGATTGAGAGCCATCAGCAACTCTTCTGTCTTGATTGCCCTAAGTAGTATTGGGCAGTTGCCTATCCTGACACAGCGATTTCCAGACGGAATTCTGATTCCACAGGCAGTTTGGTATGAAGTTGTGGAAACTGGAGCAGGGCGGTCAGGGGCAGCAGAAGTTGCAGCAGGCTTAAACGTTTGGCTGTCCATTCAAGAAGTGGAGAACAAGACTCTAATATCAGTACTACAGCAAGACCTAGATCAGGGCGAAGCAGAGGCGATCGCATTATTGCTTGAGCAGTCTTCAGAAGCCTTATTGCTGGATGAAAAGAAAGCGCGACAAATTGCACGACGCATGACTTTACCGATACTTGGTACATTGGGTCTCTTGATTTGGGCGAAACGGCAAGGAGTGATTGTTAACTTGCAAGAACAACTTGATGCCTTGCGAACTGTGGCTAAATTTCGTTTGAGTCAGCAGGTTTATGACCAAAAGCGCGGCAAGCCCCTGGCTTCAGACATGGGGAAGGATAGCGCGGCTGTAGAGCGGAGCGGAGCAGCCAACTAGCTTGACAACGCACGAACAAACTCCCTAATAACATCGCTCAGACTCCTATTGTGTTTCTTGCAGTAGTCCCTCAAAATATCCATCTCATCTTTG
>CASBQX010000204.1 GCA_949127925.1 Synechococcales cyanobacterium PMM_0002 | reverse complement strand
GGCTGCTTGCCATCGGTGCGCAAGCGAGCGACCACTTTGGTAGGGTCGGAGTCGAAGTAGTGCGACACATCGGTGAGGGAAATCTCCGATGAGTCGAGGTTTTGGAAGGTGACATCGACCGTCTTTAGCGCCGTCTCAAAGATTTGGCGAGAGTCATCCATGACGCCGGGATTGTCGGAGTTAAAGGCAAACCCTTTACGTGCCAAGTACATATTTTGCAGCTCGGCTTCGCTGTCCCAAGTGCCATTTTCTACCGCCAGGTTGACGTTAGACGAATAGGAGCCAGAGGCATTGGAGAAGACGCGGGTGGCGGCTTGTCGCAGGTGAATGCCCATTTCTTCGGCTTGCAGCAGAGCGTGCTTGCGGACGAAGTTCATCTCCAGCGGTTCGTCGGCTTCGGCGGCCAGTTTGATGGCGCGATCGAGGAGGTTCATTTGGTTAATGAACAGGTCGCGGAATACGCCAGAACAGTTCACCACCACGTCTATCCGAGGCCGACCCAGTTCTTCCAGAGAGATCATCTCCAGCTTGTTGACCCGACCTAACGAGTCGGCTACTGGTCGAACGCCGACCAACAGCATCACCTGCGCTAGTGATTCGCCATAGGTTTTGATGTTGTCGGTGCCCCACAAGACAAAGGCAACCGTTTCGGGGTAGTGGCCGCCGTTTTCGGCTGCCTGCCGCGCCAGTAATCGATCCACCACAATCTGAGCTGCCTGTACGGCTGCGGTTGTGGGAATGGACTGGGGATCAAGGGCGTGGATGTTTTTACCCGTGGGCAGCACATCGGGGTTGCGGATGGGGTCGCCGCCGGGCCCAGGAATCACATATTCGCCTTCCAATGCCTGGAGCAGTGCCCCTAGCTCATTGTC
This sequence comes from Synechococcales cyanobacterium PMM_0002, assembly GCA_949127925.1. Taxonomy (GTDB): domain Bacteria; phylum Cyanobacteriota; class Cyanobacteriia; order Elainellales; family Elainellaceae; genus CASBQJ01. The sequence continues at coordinate 11,743 of CASBQX010000204.1, read as the reverse complement.
GGCCACAATCTGCTTCAAACAGAATTCGAGGTATTCAAACAGTGGCTTGATATCGTCTGGCTTGACTTGGGGGTAACCTGCCGCCGCCAGGGATTCAGTCCAGGGTTCTTTTTTACCCATGTTGAAGAAGTTGAGCTTGGTGACCAGAGAGACGCGCCCTTCAGCGTCAATCTGCTCTTTTACCATGGCAGCAACGGCGCTACGAATCGCCTGGGTAATGTCAAACAGGAGCTGAACGTCGGCTAAGACACCGCGATCGCCTCCCTTGTACAGGTCATCAATATCGCGCCCCAAGCTCTCAGCAATAATCCGCTGTAGGCTCTTGAGTCCGTCTTCGGGGCGATCGAGTCCGGCAATGTTGACGAGGGTGGCGATCGCCTCTTCGGCAGTGGGCGGTTTGCCGACGACATGCAACCCACAGGGCAGCAAGCGCGACTCAATCTCCATTAGCTTGATGTAAACCTTGCCCACTAAGGTATCGCGCTGTTCGGCAGTGAACTCGCTGGCATCGGCTGCGGGCAGGACGATGTCTTTGTCCAGATTGACCACACGACATTTCTCAACAATGGCATTGACGATGGGGACACCACGGCCGCTGTCTTTGAGAGTTTGGTAGGAGGCAATCAGTTCGCTCAGTTCCTTCAACCCCTTGTATAGCCCAGCGTTTTCGGCGGGGGGCGTTAGGTAGCTGATGGTTTCGGCATAGCCCCGACGCTTGGCGATCGTGGCTTCCGAGGGGTTATTGGCTGCGTAGTAGTAGAGGTTAGGGATCTTGCCGATCAAATTGTCGGGGTAGCAGTCGTTCGACATCCCCATTTGCTTACCCGGCATAAACTCCAGCGACCCGTGGGTGCCAAAGTGCAGCACAGCGTCTGCTTTCCACACATGCTCTAGGTAGGTGTAGTAGGCAGCAAATCCGTGGTGGGGGCTGGCGGAGCGAGAGAATAGCAGCCGCATCGGGTCGCCTTCGTAGCCAAAGGTAGGCTGGATGCCAATGAAGACGTTGCCAAAAGATTTGCCGTAAATCAACAGGTTTTGCCCATCGGAGTTGAGATTTCCAGGCGGCGGACCCCAAGATTCTTCCAGACGGTGGGAATATGGCGTCAGGGCTTCGTACTCCGGCACCGACATCCGATACGCGACGTTTAGCTCTGGGCTGTTGTATTGCGCCTGAGCGTCGTGGATCACGGCTTGCATAAGCGCTTCTGCCGATTCTGGCAGGTCGTCTACCTCGTAGCCGTTGTTGCGCATGGCTTTCATCACTTCGTAGATGGAGCCAAAGACGTCTAGATAGGCGGCGGTTCCCACATTCCCTTTGTCTGGCGGGAAACTGAAAACGGTAATGGCCAGCCGCTTTTGCAGGCGAGGTTTGCGGCGCAGATTAGCCCACTTCATCGCTCGTTGGGTGATCGCTTCAATGCGATCTTGGAGGGCGATCGCCTTCCCAGTAGCGCCATCGCGTCCCGATAGAATAATCGGTTCGATGGCCCCATCGAGTTCGGGCAGCGCAATTTGCAATGCCACCTGAATCGGGTGCAGACCTAGATCGCTATCTTGCCACTCTTCGGTGGTTTGGAACACCAGCGGCAGCGCCACCATGTAGGGACGATTCAACCGCTTCAGCGAATCGATCGCCTTAGGATGATCTTGCCTAGCAGGGCCACCGACTAGAGCAAAGCCCGTCAGCGAGATCACCACATCTACCATCGTCTTCTTTGTCAGCGGGTCGTAGAAGTAGACATCTACGGGCTTGGAGAAATCTAGCCCGCCTGCAAACACGGGGATCACCCGTGCGCCCAAGCATTCTAGCTCTTGAATAATCGCCACATAGTGAGCGTCATCACCCGTGACTAGGTGAGTTCGTTGCAGCACCAGCCCAATCGTCGGCACTAGTGGATCTTTGAGATCGGCCTCAATATCACGCCGCGAGCCGTGCCAGTTGAGGTACTCCTTCAAGTCCTCATACATGTGCGGCGCGAGCGGATGCCAGATACCCATGTCGGGATAGGTGACTGGGTCGCGATATAGTAGCGGTGCGTCGGGGGCAGCACCAGGCATGGCGTCCACGGTGCAATACTTATCGACCAGCATCAGCAGAAAGCTCTCCAGGTTATCAGAAGAACCACCCAGCCAATACTGGAAGCTCATCATGAAGTTGCGAGCATCCTGCGCCTTGTCCATTGGCAGGTATTTCAGCACCTTGGGCAAGGTGTTGAGCAGCTTCAGCATGGCATCTTGGAAGCCCGCTCCAGACTTCTCTTTACGCTTGCGCATGAACTGGGCGATCGCGCTCTTCGACTGGCCCAGCTGCGCCATGGAGAAGCTGCCCATTTTGTTAAGGCGCATCACCTGGGGCATGGAGGGGAAGACGACGGCGACATCGAGGCGATCGCGGACAGGTTCGACCGCCGCCACCACTTTTTCAGCCAGTTCTTCAATAAAAATCAGTGAGGCAATGAAGATGTTGGCTTCAGAAACATCTTTTTGAAAGGCGGCGTAATTTTCGGCGCTGCGGAGTTCCTCCAGCAGGTAGCCACTAATTTCAATGGCCAGGTTGGGGCTGGCATCGTTAATCGAGCGCACTGCCACAGATAGGGCACTTTGGTACTGCGGCTCGAGCACGACATAGACCACCTTGATCAGCGATCGCCCTTGAAGGCTATCGGGTGTAATGTGTCTGATCGTGGGCTTGACGTGAGTGAACATGCAGGCAAGCTCCTCTCAAAAGGGGGGTTAATAGCGGACATGGGCGGGGATAGACAGGCTAGGCGCAAAAAATAAAATCAAGCTCTCGCTCAACACGTCGATGGTTAAGGCTTAAGAGATGCGCCTGCAAAACTTGTGGCCAACACAGCGTTACATTTGATTTATACCAGAAAACCCTTACTAAGTGGGCGATCCAGCGCCTAACTGAAACAATTTGATAGAAAAAATGAGATGTTTCTTTACATTTGTTTGCAAATTATGGAGTAAGCACTCAGATATTGTTAAGCATTTTTAATAGTCTCTAGGCTTGCTAGAAATGTGACTGGCTTGATCTCATACGCCGCGAAACGCCCTCCCAGAGGGAGTTTCGCGGCAAATTTAGTTTTCTGTGCAGCATGTTCAGAGCGCACAATCAACGCGATTGAGTCAATTGTTGTGAGAGCCACCCTTAACGACCCGACAACTTTTTCAAGCGCCAAATATATTCTGCGTCGCGCTGCGTCGGCTGGGTCAGGCGTTCACCGCTCATCACCTGGATCAGCTGCCATTGCCGTTGAGCCAACTGGTCTCTTAATTGATCAGAGGCGCGGAAGATCAGCAGATTACTGCCCTTGTCATGTTCTGTCTCTACTAGCGTTAGGTCAGGCGTCTTGGGATGGAGCAGAAGGAGTTTGACTTTGGGTTCGAGGCGATCGCTCATAGCAAGCAAATCGCCGGTATTGGTATAGTCATCTCCCAGATTGCTGATCACGACGGGGGCGGGTAAGCTGTTGATGTATCGGGCAATTTTACCGTTGGAGTAGCTCAGGTCTTTGCTCCACCAGGTATCGGCAGCGGCACTTACGGTGCAAGAGGCAATGCTGCCTGCGAGCACCAGCGCCAATATGCCCTGCCAAATGCGATGGCCTGAGCGCAGCCCCACCATCAGCCAGTAGCCCACTGCCAACTGGATCCCAGGGAAGCAAGAGATCAAATAGCGGGTAACGGCAGATCGTTTGCCGCCCTGGATCACATCGGGCAACGCCAGCAGTAGAAACGGGATCAAAACCGAGGTGAGAATGAATAGCCAGGTAATCGGCGGCGTCCGGCGGCAAACCGTGTAGAGCGCCCAGCCAATCATCACCATAAACACGCCCCGCACTACAAACGTCCAGGGGTTGTCAAACCCAAAGTCTAGATCAAAAAACACAGATGTAAAACTCAGCGTCCACAGCTTGACGAGGTACGGCAATCCGGGCGAAACGCGGCTCCAGTCTGTCGTTGCCAGCGCCCGCCCCATGTTAGAAATCAGCACCCATAGCCAGGGGGCATACAGCACCAGCGCCAGGGCGATCGCTCCAGTAAAGCCCTTCAGCGGCGAAACTTGACGCTTGCGGCGAAATGGATCTGGGGCTGGCATCCAGATCCGCAGCAGGGCATAGGCTCCCTGCCCAATCAGCGTGAGGCCGAAAAACGGGTGAGTATATAGCCCAACTGCGGTGGCGATCGCATACCAGAGCCAGCTGCGCCACCGGGCTAACCGCAATGCCCGCAACAGTAGCCAGCTACTGCCAATAATGGCAACCGTGAGCAATCCATACTGGCGCGCTGTTTGGTCAAACAAAATATTGACAGGCGACAGCGCTAGCAGCCCTGTGGCCAGCAACGCCGCCATTGGGGAGGCAAACAGCTCCATCGCCAGCCAATACATTAGCGGCAACCCCAATAGACTGATCACCGCCGATAAGCTGCGCGTCGCTGTGTAAGAACTGCCAAATAGCTGCATCCAGACCCGCGACAGTAGGAAGTAAAGCGGTGGATGCTGGGGATCTTCTGTGGCCAACGATCGAATTGTATCGGCGGCTGTGCTGCCCGGTTTGATCTGGAAAAACTTTTGCAGCGATGAGGCAGAAATCACCCGGTTTTGAAACAGCTCTTGGTCAATCTGATCGCGGGTGTAGCCCGCTGCCCGCATGGTCGTGTAGGTCTCATCGTGCCAGTAGATTTTGTAATCTAGCCGAAAAAAGCGGAAAAATAGCCCCAGCAGCACCATCGCTAGAATTACCCCCAAAAAGCTAGGGGTAAGGAGTTCTGGGCGTTTGAACTGGTGGCGATTCATGCAAAGACTCTCACAGCGTCAGCCTCTCAGTTTACCGGAACATCACCGGAGAAACTGTTAATGCTCAACCTGGACGAGTCAGCGCCCCGTCATGTCTTCGGCCTGTAGCTTGGCTCCACATGTGCCCGCGAACCAGGCGCTGCCTGCTGGTATGGTTGCAGAATAGGGCACTCGACAGCAGGTATTCTTTACAGGCTTCCGGTTGGGCTACTTGATTGCCTTAGCCGCCACATCCTAACGACATCACCCGATAGACCCATGATCACCCAACCGCAAGCAACAGATATTCTCATTCTTTCCAATGGCCCTGGAGAATTGACAACTTGGGTGCGTCCTGTGGTCAAGGCGCTACGGCAGCAGTTGGGGCACGATCGCCAACAGGTAAGGCTATCGCTGGTGCTGTCGCCCTGCGCTAATGCTAGCGGCAAAGAAGTGGCGATCGCTCGCACGTATCTTGAACTCGATCGCATTCAAGGGGCTGAACACTTCTTCCCATTTTTACTCTGGGGCAAAACTCAGGAACACTGGGACTGGCGCGATCGCGGCCTTGTCCTCTTCCTAGGCGGCGACCAGTTTTTCCCGGTCGTGATCGGCAACCGCCTGGGCTACCGCTCTGTGGTCTATGCCGAATGGGAAACCCGCTGGCACCGTTGGATTGACCAGTTTGCCGTGATGAACCAAGCGTTGGGCGATCGCGCTCCCCACCAATATGCCCACAAGTTCACCGTCGTCGGCGACTTGATGGCAGAAGCAGGGAGAAGTAAGGCGGAAGGCGGAAGGCGGAAGGCGGAAGGCGGAAGGCGGAAGGATGAAGGCGGAAGGATGAAGGATGAAGTAGGAAATCAAGATGCCTTAGATTCATCCTTCATCCTTCATCCTTCATCCTTTCTCATCGCCCTTCTCCCTGGATCTAAGCCCGCTAAACTGGCGCAGGGGGTGCCATTGACGCTGGCGATCGCCCAGCAGATTCAGGCGGTGTTGCCGCAGACGCGCTTTGTGATCCCGGTTGCACCTACCCTAGATGTGTCTACGTTGGCTCGGTATGCCGACCCGGCGCAGAACCCCGTAGCCCGCTACTTCGGCCCGATCAGCGCTATCCTCATTACCGAAAATGGTCAATCCCGCTTGAAAACGAATGCGGGTCTGGAGGTGCCGCTGTATACCGACTTCCCGGCCTATGAGCTGCTGAGCCAATGTACCCTTTGCCTGACGACGGTGGGAGCCAACACGGCTGAGCTAGGTTCCTTGGCGGTGCCGATGCTGGTACTGCTACCCACTCAACAGCTAGATGCGATGCGGGCCTGGGATGGTCTGCCCGGTCTGTTGGTTAATCTGCCGGGGGTGGGGTCTGGCTTGGCTAAATTGGTGAACTGGTGGTTTCTGCGCAAACCTCGCTTATTGGCATGGCCAAATATTTGGGCGGGAGAGGCCATTGTGCCCGAACTGGTCGGCAATTTGGAGCCAGCAGCTGTCGCCGCGATCGCCCTCAACTTGCTTACCCACCCCGATCAATTAGCTGCCATCCGCGCTAACCTGCGGCAGGTGCGGGGCGAACCGGGAGCGGCCAACAAACTGGCGCAGTTAGTCGTGAAGCTGCTCGAAGCGCAATTGAATTAAGGAATTGAGAATTCAAATCAGTGGCAAATTTTGAATTGATCGCCCAACTCACAACTCACTTATTGCTGAGGCCGTTTGGGGTGACGCTGGCGGACGCGATCGGCTTTGTCGCGTTCATAGGTAATCAGTCGGCCATAAAACTCGTGTTTACTCAGGTTCATTGAGAGATAGACATGGCGGCGAGCATTGCCAAACCCCTTGCGGGTAAAGAACTTGACTGCTGATTCGTTAGTAGGGTCTGTATCGACCAGCATGAACCGAGCGCCTTCTTCAATCATCCGTTCGACGATTTTGTCTACCAGCTTGTCGGCTACACCTCGCCGCTGAAATTGAGGACTAACCCCTAGCCAAATAATATAGCCATAGACCCACGACGCCTTGCTAATAATGGTTCCCAACACAAATCCGGCCAGTTCCTCTTCAATTTGAGCCACCAGGCAATATTCGGGATCGGTGTTGTACATGCCAATCACTTCCCATTCATCCCAAGTGCGGTAGAGATAGGGGTAGAGATCGCTGGTGAATAAGAGTTCGCCTAAGTGAAAGACGGCGGCGAGGTCGTCAATGTCCATTTCCCGAATTTCGACATTCGGGAGGTGGGTATTTGCCTTGTCCGGGTCGGAGGGCAGACTCATGGCGAATTTTGGAGGGGCAGGTTTGGCAGGAAGGTCTATGGTGTATTCTACAGCCGCTTTTATGCTTGTGCTCTGCTGCCAATTTTGAGTTTTGAGTTAATTTGGGCAATTCAAAACTCAAAACTCAAAACTGATTTGAGCGTTCTGAATCTACCTGGTACTCTGAGGCGTAAATCTGCCTCCGTTCGTAGTGCAGGCTCCTAGCCTGCGCGGGCAAGATGCCCGCCCTACGGTAGCCAAACTTGCGCCGTTTTCTACTAGGGCGATCGCTCTAGCGTAATGGCCGCGTCTGGTTCTGCGGAGGGTGCGTCGGGCGGAGACGGTTCATTCGACGTGAGCGTGTGGATCGTGAGTGCCTGCGGCGGGGTGGCATCGGGCGGGTACAGAAAATCTACTTGCACCAAGCGGCGATCGCCCCGCTGAAGCTCTAGCGTGAGCAGCGGTTCTCCTTGTTGCCCCTGATGTTGCACAACGTGAACATAGCGGGTTCGCAAGACGCCCCATTCGTTGGTATAGCGCAGGCGCAGCGTGCCTCGAAAGAAAATGCGACGATTGGGCGGTTGCAAGAACCGTAATGCTCGGCCGCGCAGTCCCTCATCTTTCATCGGGGTTTGAAACAAAATAGACACGCGCTGAGGGCGATCGGTATTGTTATACAGGGGCAAGCTCAAATCATAGTGAATGCCGTAGTTACCATGAGCCCGGTAAGCCGTGTCTGAATAGCGCACCAGCATCGGCGCACTTTGAACTTGCTCAGTGCCTAATGTGTGCCGATCGACAGTACTAATCGCGTAAGACACAGACTCCCCCACTTTGGGAATTGTTAGGCGATCGACGTCTGGCGAGTCGGTTAGGCGCGCCTGCCATTCGGAACCCTCCGCCACTCCAGCCACTCGACCGTAGTAAAACCGATTTAACCGCCGCGCATTGGGTGAGGTCGGAGCTAGATCGCGTGGGCCTGCCAAGCTGCCCTGCTGCAACAGCGCCAGCCATTCGTTAATGCGAGGCGATCGCTCACTCCCATTTTGATTAATCCGACCAAACATGCCCAAACTGGCAACATGAACCGGGCCATCGCTCGACAAGTACATCAGCGTTGTCCGGCCATTAATCGGAATTTCACGATTTCGAGGAGGTACAACGGATACTGCTGCTCCTAGCGGATCGGCGGCATCGGCGGCATCTAACTCTGCCTCCGCTGGCTCTACTATCGGTGGCAAGGGTTCGCCATTGCGAAAGGAGGCCAAACTGCGGAGTGGAATGGGTTCGCTCAACAGCAACTGCGTGTGTCCCGGTGCGACCACCACCCGATCTGGCAAAATCGACTGACTCAACCCACGCAAAATGTCTCCCATCGTGCGACTACCTGGGCCGGCAAATATGCTGGATGATGCATTGGCTACATACGACGGTAGGTCATAGAACGGGGCTTCTTGACTTAAGTAACTAACGGCCTGTCTTACCTCAAGGGTAACGGGTCTAGGACTGGGGTTGTAGACCACAATCCCGATGAACAGCGTGCGGACATCATTAGCTGTAATGCCCCGTGCTATATGGTGGGCAAAGATATCAAACCGCCCTTCAAAGGCATAATTCAGGTGGGCTGAGGGCACACGCATCCCGGTTGGCGGAAACGTAGAAAGCAAGATGCCTTCTTGCTGCACCACCTCTGGGCTGTTGCTATTGAAGACCGGAACCGTATCGAGCTGCCCCGGCAAGACCCGAACTTCCTGTGGTTCCACAATCTGTTGAATGCGAGGCTGTTGAATGCGAGGGAGTTCAATGGCAGGTGCCCCTGGCAAGTAGATTTGGGCCAGTGGAATCAACGACAGAAGCTTCAGCATGTAGGAGGTAGAGGAAAACAGGGCTAGTGATTCGCCGCCATTACTGTATGACCGAATGGTATGGCTGAATCGGATGCTTTATGAATTGTCTATGAAAATATAGATTTTAAATGTAGAAATAAACAGTAGAGCTTGATAGCTTGTACAGCCTGAAATTATAGACTGTCTCTAACGTCTCAACCGCCAAGTTGCGTTTGAGTACATGTCGGATCTCACAATATCATTACCCGACGACCATAAATGCTACTTCTACTCGCCAGGTAAATCCGGATAGTCAATCATAAATCACATTGCCTGAACAATCGGCCTCCTGCCTATTCAGCCAGCTCGTCTATTCAGTCAGCTTGTTACGGATGGCGATCGCCCCTACCTCAACACCAAAGGGGCGATTCTCTTCGAGACGGCAAAGCCGAACGCACTGGCTCAACTCATTGATGAGGGGCGATCGCAGTTGTGGTGTGCCTATGATGCGATCGGCATGAACATGGGTCTCCAAGCAATAGCGCAGCGTCAACCTTAGTTCTTTCAACAGCTTGAGATCTCGCTCAACTTGCTCCAAGACTGGATCGACCAATATCGCTTCTGCGGCAGCACGATCGGCAATCAGATAGGTATGGCGATCGCCCCCAGCCCCGCTTCCACCCGTGAGTTCGTGCCAATTTATGGTTGGGGACTGAACCTAGTTTTGGGTTAAATCCGGATTGCCTTACCCGTCACAACAATTCCGCCATTGACAGGAATAGTGACCACAAGTTGACTAGGGCGACCCATTGCGTCTCCCTGCCGAATGAGAATAGTTGTGGGCACTGTGATCAGTTCAGCCGCTCGCAGATAGCCTCCGAGGGCAGCGGCAGCAGCACCCGTCGCCGGATCTTCCACGATCCCCCCAACCGGAAAAGGATTGCGCGAATGGAAGACAGCAGCACTCTGTCGCCAGATCAGTTGCAGCGTCGTCAGACCATCCCGCCGCATCAGTGCCTTGAGGGTATCGAAGTCATAGTTCAGGTCTGCTAGGCGTTGCGCATTGGCGACAGCTAGCACCAGATGCCATGCCCCAGCGTAGGCTCTAGCCGGCGGAATCGAGCTGTCTAGCTCATCTGGCGTCCATCCCAGGGCAGCCAGAGCCTCATTGACGAGTGTCTCAGATGCGAGTGCATAGCTTGGCTCGACTGAGGTCAGTGACGCCTCATAAATACCGTCTTGCTGGCAGACAGTAACGGGTATCATCCCAATGGCCGTTTCCAACTGGTAAGTACCGTCTCCGTCGTTCTCACCCAGCACTACTCCAGTGGCGATGGTGGCATGTCCACAAAATGAGACTTCCATCTCAGGGCTATAGTAACGAATAGTTCGCTTAGATCCGGTGCTAGGCGCGACGAAGGCAGTCTCCGAAAAGCCAACCTCGGCAGCAATGTGCTGCATTGTATCGGGATCTGGAAGGGTGTCTCCAACCCAAACACCAGCCGGGTTGCCCCCATCGGCAGTCGTAGTAAATGCTGCCAGACGATAAAGTGTCCCTGAAGTCATGGTTCCTCCATTTTCCTTATACTTCTGGCAGCATAGCGGTAAGCTGTGCGGCGTAGTTTTGTGTCTTCGGTTTAAAGGCGATCGCAATTACCAAGGCAGCGCGATCGCACCGCCAAACTTACGCATTTCGGCAAAAAACTTGCCCTGTGCGCCACCGTCAGGAAGCATGGCCAGATACATCGCAGTTTCGGCTCCTTCATCGGCTGTGAACGGGTCATTAGAGCCACCTATATCGGTTTGCATCCAGCCAGGAGAATAGGCGTTCACCAAAATATTGGTGCCCTGGAGTTCCGTTTGCGATCGCATCCAGTGATTTAGTTGCAGCACTGCCCCGACGGATTGCGCTCCGTTTAGCACCCGTCTGCAATTTGACAATTTTTGAACTACCATTCAACACACAACCGTGGATGGTTTCTATGCTGTGGAGTGCGTTAAGTAATCAAGATGAAGCCAATCGTTGGGTACGCAACGCGATCAAATCGATTGCTCAAAAGATTGAGGCAAGTTAAGCCAAAAATAATCAAACGATTGCTCCTTGCCCCCCACACTGCGCTCAGCAACACTTTGCCACCCACAAACCATCGGAAGTGAACTATAAACTCGGCTGGAGGAGGAGGGTTAACGGCAAAACGTAGCGGCGGCAGATAAACTTTGCATCTCATCGATAACTCGACTTCTTTCCGGTGCAGGGGGATTGTTATGCTGTGTTAACTTCAACTTTCACCAAAGAATTCTAAAATTCTATCCATAAAGTTTTGTTTCCACGCTTCTTGTACTCTTTTAACCAACCAATCATCTAAACCACTAATTTGGCGTTCATATTGCCCAAGTACATCCTCTCTGTAGCCAATCCCTTGCCCCCACCTATTCTGAGCATAATCCCAAAATTGGTAGTAAGTTTGGGGAGCAAGACGACCTCTAATATAGTCACAAGTTTCTTGCCCAATCTCAATAACAGTCTTTTCAAAATCCTCGTCTATTTGTTCTCTTAAAATTTGCATAACAGGTTTAAGTCCTGATGTTTCTGAGGCATGTTCCTCAACAAGTTCAATAGCACCTATAATCTCTGCCTTTGATTCAAGCAACCTGTCTCTAAGCAATTTTTCTGTGACAAAAGAGCCATCGAAATATATATCTACACCTCTTGAGTCATAGATACCAAATCTATTATTTATCGCACGGAAAACCATTACATTATAACTTTTAAGATGATTTTTATATCTGCTCTCAAAATCACTTAAAAATTCTGTGTTTCCGTGGGATTCAATAGTTTTTTTTAGATCGTTTATCATTTTTTCTTCTTGAGGACTTAGTCC
>CASBQX010000203.1 GCA_949127925.1 Synechococcales cyanobacterium PMM_0002 | reverse complement strand
TTTGGGTGTCAGATGAACAAAGCTGACTCTGAACGAATGGCTGGCATTTTGGAAACTATGGGATTTGAGTGGTCAGATTCCCCCGACCAGGCCGATTTGGTGCTTTACAACACCTGTAGCATTCGCGATAACGCCGAACAGAAGGTTTACTCTTACTTGGGCAAACAAGCTATCCGTAAGCGCAGCCAGCCCGGATTGATGCTAGTAGTGGCTGGGTGTGTTGCCCAACAAGAAGGCGAGGCGCTTTTACGGCGCGTGCCCGAACTCGATTTGGTCATGGGCCCGCAGCACGCCAATCGCTTACAAGACTTGCTGGAGCAGGTGTTTGCCGGAAACCAAGTGGCTGCGACTGACGCGGTTCATATTATGGAAGACATTACCAAGCCCCGGCGCGACAGTTCCGTAACGGCTTGGGTGAATGTAATTTATGGCTGCAACGAGCGCTGTACGTACTGTGTAGTACCGGGCGTCCGGGGCGTCGAACAGTCTCGCACCCCTGCTGCCATTCGAGCTGAAATGGAAGAGCTAGGGCGACAGGGCTATCGGGAGGTCACGTTACTAGGCCAAAACATTGACGCCTATGGCCGCGATCTGCCCGGCAGCACTGCCGACGGTCGCCATCTCAACACCCTCACCGACCTGCTTTACTTCGTTCATGATGTCCCTGGGATTGAGCGCATCCGGTTTGCGACCAGCCATCCGCGCTACTTTACCGAGCGGCTGATTCGCGCCTGCGCCGAGTTGCCCAAGGTTTGCGAGCATTTTCATATTCCGTTTCAGTCGGGTGATAACGATGTGCTAAAGGCGATGAGCCGGGGCTATACCCACGAAAAGTATCGCCGGATTATCGACACGGTGCGGCGGTATGTGCCCGATGCATCTCTGAGTGCTGATGCAATTGTGGGTTTTCCGGGCGAGACGGAAGCGCAGTTTCAAAACACTCTAACGTTAGTGGAAGACATTGGCTTTGACTTGCTGAACACAGCCGCCTATTCACCTCGACCCGGCACCCCGGCTGCTCTTTGGCAGAACCAGCTAGCAGAAGACGTGAAGGGCGATCGCCTCCAACGACTCAACCATCTGGTGTCGATTCAGGCGGCTGAGCGATCGCAGCGCTATCAGGGGCGGGTTGAAGAAGTGCTCGTCGAAGCTCAAAACCCCAAAGACCCCACCCAAGTCATGGGACGCACGCGCGGCAATCGGCTCACCTACTTCCCCGGTCAGCTAAACGACCTCAAAGGCCAACTTATCCCCGTCAAAATTACTACCGTCCGAGCGTTTAGCCTCACTGGAGAAAGAGTGCAACGCGAGACGCCCTTACTGGCAGCGACCAGCCCGTAAAAAGTCAGGAGTGAACTACCCCACTCCTAGCTCTAATTTGCTGTACGCTGCCCCATCCGCCGATCCCGTGATACGCTAGCTGCGAGGAACCGTGGTGGGAGGAAAGTCAGCATGGCAAAAATACGAGTCGGGTTGCTGTTTGGCGGATGTTCTGGTGAGCACGAGGTCTCCCTCCGCTCTGCCCAGGCGATCGCCCGCGCCCTAGAGGCAGGGCAAAATGCAGACCAGTACCAAATCACCCCGGTTTACATTCAAAAAGATGGGCGGTGGCAGCCGGGAGAGCAAGCTCAGCAAGTGCTAGCGGCGGGTGTGCCCCCTGGGATGCTGGAGGATGAAACGGTTGACCCAGTTGTAGGCTCGTCTAGCTCTACGGCTGCCCTTCAGCCCACCAGACCCGCCGCCCTAGAGCGGTGGCAATCGGCGGCGACGGTGAGCGAGGTCGATGTTTGGTTTCCCATTCTGCATGGTCCCAATGGCGAAGACGGTACCGTGCAGGGGCTGTTGCAGCTGATGCAGGTGCCCTTTGTTGGGTCGGGAGTGTTGGGATCGGCACTGGGCATGGATAAAATTGCCATGAAAATGGCCTTTGCCCAAGTCGGCTTGCCCCAGGCCAACTATGTGGCGGTGACGCGATCGCAAGTCTGGTCAAACCCCTGCATCTTCCCGAAGCTCTGTGACCAAATTGAAGCAGAGCTAGACTATCCCTGTTTTGTCAAACCTGCCAACCTTGGCTCATCGGTAGGTATCGCCAAAGTCCGCACCCGCTCACAGCTAGAAGCTGCCCTCGATAGCGCCGCTAGCTACGATCGCCGCCTAATTGTGGAAGCGGCTGTGCCCTCCCCCCGCGAGTTGGAATGTGCGGTACTGGGCAACGACCACCCCCGAGCGTCTGTGGTGGGTGAAATTACCTATCAGAGCGATTTCTACGACTACCAGACCAAATACACTGAGGGGCTGGCGCAGCTACATATTCCCGCTGACATACCCGAGGCGATCGCCCGTCAAATTCAAGAGATGTCCATTCGCGCCTTTGAAGCCGTCGATGGGGCTGGCCTCGCCCGGGTTGACTTCTTTTATGTCGAATCTACAGGCGAGATCTTGATCAACGAAATCAATACCCTGCCTGGTTTTACGGCCACTAGCATGTACCCACAGCTGTGGGCTGCCAGCGGTGTCTCCTTTGCAGAATTAGTCGATCGGCTGGTTCAGCTGGCGATAGAGTCGCGATAAGGGCAAGAGGGGCAAGAGGTCAATCAGCGATTATCTTTTATTGAAATTATTTTATTAGGAGAGTTGGGTGTATGCGAGTCAACTTGCTCAGGGTCATGTTCAGAGCGTCACTGTCCCTGATCAGTACTGTTGCTATCGGGCAACTGGCAACCCCTAGTGCTGCCGCCCCGCCTCGTGCCCCAACTGCTGCGATTGTGCTGGCTCAACAGCCGACTTCAGCTTCAATTACTGAGGAAACACCTCGGTTTGCCCAATGGGTATTGGCGATCGCTATCCTGGCTGGGGTAATCTCGCTCACCATCGGCATCGTTCGCTACAACCGTAACGAAAAATGGTATCGAATTGAATTTTTGCGTAAAGCAGTTCGAGAATTTGAAGATGATCCAGATATTCGTAGAGCCTTAAGAATCTTAGACTTTGAAGAATATCGAGACTACGCAGTCTCTTTGCCTAATCACGATAAACCAGTTGCCTTTCAAGTCACCAATGAGATACTTTGCGCTGCCCTAGGAAATCATGAGGAGCGGATTCAACGCAAACAGGCTATTGATACGCTAAAAGCTAAAGGGATGTTGACTGAGGAGATTCTAGACGAATACCAAATTGAAACGGTATTGAGAGATTGGTTTAACAAAATGCTCAACGGGTTAGAGCATTTTGGCTACTTTGTAGAATCGGAATTATTTACCGCCAATGAAATTCGTCCCTGGATGATTTATTGGATTCGCCTCATTGCCGATCGCGCCTACAAACGCCCGGGCGCATCCAAATTCTATGATCAGCTTTACAGCTACACCCATGACTATGGTTTTTCTGGAGTTATTAAATTATTTGAACAATTTGGCTATCGCATTTTGCCGACTCCATACAAAGAAACAGATTTTGCAGATCTATCTAGAGGTCTGCAAAAATTTGATTTGCAAACAGCGCTGACGCTAGCTAAAGCGGCCTATCTGACCTACGAAGATAAAAGCTATGTGCGCGAAATCTGCCAGCGATGGGGCATTGTAAACGATGATAGCTTGCGCTATTTTAATAGCCGAGTGCAAGATACTCAGGCATTTATGCTCAAGACTAATGACTTTATCGTGTTGGCATTTCGAGGCAGTCAGGAGCTAAAAGATTGGCAAACGAACTTCAGCACGCGGCTCAAACGGTTTAACCTGGGGACGACGATGGAACCGCTACAGGAGGATATGATTCCGCCACGAGGTCAAGTTCATCGTGGGTTTCAAACTGCCTGGGAAAGCGTTGAAGGAAATGTGATTCGGCAACTGCAAAAATGGAAGCAAGAGCAGTCGGGTGACCTGCCGCTGTTTATTACTGGACACAGTTTGGGTGGCGCTTTGGCTACAGTGGCGGCAGCTTCATTGACCAAACAAAAGTTTATTGTTCAAGGGCTTTATACCTTTGGTCAACCCCGAGTTGGAGATTTAGTTTTTGCGGCTGAAATACGTCTGATGTTGGATGGAAAAATTTTCCGTTTTGTCAACAACAATGATATTGTTCCCCACATCCCGCCGCCCTATTTGCCCTGGAATCCCTTCCGACTTTATGTCCATGTCGGGCAACGGATCTATTTCGATTTTCGCGGCAATATGTATCCTCATCCCAACCCCATATTGCGATTTGTTGACTTTTTAGTTGGGCTGTTGCGCGATGCAGTTGAACCCGGTTTTGACGCGATTAATGACCACCGGATGGAATATTATGTGAGCAACTTAAGAAAGGCACTGGAGCTAGAGCTAGAACGCAAACGGCTAGAAGCTGAAGAAACAACTGGGTAAATTCAGAAATCAACAGGAG
>CASBQX010000202.1 GCA_949127925.1 Synechococcales cyanobacterium PMM_0002 | reverse complement strand
TCTTAAAGAGCGCTTTAGCCGAGAGACTTTAGCAGAAGTAAAAGTCTAGATTTTTCAACCACATAAACCTTCTGCAACTTGCCAGATGGAATTGAAACGGTGGCATCAGAAAATGCCACCATGGGTGTAACAAAGCTTAAGCCCTTTTGTTTCTTCACCTGCAAGGCTTGCTTCATCGCCTGGTCTAAAAAGTTTTTTTCAAACGGATAGGTTGTTTTACCCATCCGGCGGTAGAGCAGCTTTCCATCTGTGGTGACGGTTCCGCGGTGAGATTTGACATCAATAACATACGCCTTGTTTTGGGGCGAAATGCAAACAATATCGGCATCTCCTAAGCGATTTCCTAGTCGCATCCCATACTCAATTTGCCAGCCTTCTTGTTCTAACTGAACCATTTCTTGTGCGGCTTCTTCTTCTCCTTTAGCCCCTTGATCTGCATGGTTAGCCCGTTTCCAAAGATAGACGCCATTGACCACTAAACCCAAGGCAACTAACAAAAATAGTGCGTAAATCGGCAAAGGCACCTGGAGGGAGGAAATTTGGGCTTGAGATGGATTGATCGGAGATAGTAATTTGACAAAAAGCTCATAAATCCTAATCAAGCCAAATAATGAGAAGACGGCTACACCTGCTGAAATAAAGGAAGTAATTGCCTTAAATCGTCTCTTGGACGCAAGTTTACGGATGTTTTTACCAGCTTGTCGGTTTGGCTTTGGCATAAATTAGTTCAAGGCGTAGCGTAATGAGGTTTTATCTATTGAAAACTTTTAGATTTAATTGCAAGTTCTATGGAATGACAAATTCTTTGATTAATTAACTATTTCATAGATTGCTGATAACTCCCTAGAGTGAACTTACTGATAACTCTCTAGAGTGAACTGAGTAGTGCAGAAAGCTTCAACGTAATTTCATGCAGTCTCATCGCGAAAATCTAACCACCTGAGAAAATTCAATTCAGCAGTCTAAGGTATCGCGTTTATGCTTATAGTTGGTTTTGCAGTTGACGATAAAGACGGGGGGTGCCATCAGAATTATTTTGGGTTGGAGAACTTAAGCCGCTCATAGAACGCCCCCTTTACGATATCTCTGTCTTATTCGAGACTTGAGCTATGGCAGACCTTTCGAGACTTTTCTGCACCACTAAGCGCGATCGCGTTGGCTATCCCCATTGGACAATCCAGTTCCCGATTTTGAGGTAGCAGGCTCTACAGGCTGAACTTCTACCTCGACCCGTTCCAACCATGCCAAAAATTGATCAACGGTTTGAACGACGGTGCGCTTGCCCAGCACTCCAGATCCATCAGTCGGGATTAAATACTCAGAACGCTCGTGGGTAATCACAGACAATCCGTGTTCAAGCGCTAGTTTGAGTTCGTGAACATGGATATTATTTGGAGAGACTAGGTGCGATCGCTCAGTTAATACGTTCCAGCGCTTCGTGTTCAGATTTGCTGCGAAGCGTTCTGCAAGTTCACTGCCCGATGCAGATTTGACAAAATCAACCACATAATCGAGAGAAGCTTGAGCGACAAATACTTCTAATTGAGGAACAGCGCTCAGCTGATCAAGCAAACGTCGAGACCGTTCTCTCCATTCTTCTGCCCATCGTCCAGGCCGATGCCTCGAATTGAGGTGAGGATAGAAGTAGAGAAGAACTTGGATACCGAGCAGAACTGGGGGCAGGTTGCTCACGATTCAAGCACCTCTGGCTTTAAAGAAAATATTGTAGGGTTAACTGAATAGAAAAGGGGAATAAATCTGGTCTAGCTGAAAATAGCTTATGATGCGTTGTTTTAGAGCGTGTGCCAGATTGTGACAGTTGCTCGATTATCACAGTGGCACTTAGAAAATTGGCCTATACCCATTCAGGGGTGATCAAACACAATCGGGTTCCCGATCGCAATTTGATTGTCGATTTCTCAGGATTATGACGTCTAGATATTACAAAAAATTGCGCGGTCAAAAACTTGCACTGCCTAATATGTCATCAGTGTAAGATACAGTTTTTATTGGTTGATTGGCGTGAGTTCGAGTTAAGTTAAATTGTGGATGCCTTTAAACCTTGCACTACAGTACTAATAAGTTTTTTAGGATTCAAATTAGCTGTAAACGCCTCTGGTACGGCTAAGGCTTTCAAGGTTGATTCTATTTGGATGAGTAAATCTATTAGTGAGTCTTCTTCGCCTTTTTTAAGCAATTGTTCTAACGCACCCGTGGCTGCTAAATAAGTGTCTCGGCCCTCAATGTATGTTTCTAACGTCTCTTGAATTTGGATTGTTGTTTCTGGGCCTCTGCGTTCGCAGAAAGGTTTAACGGCGGCGATTAAGGTAGAAACAGCATCGGTTTGATGATTGAGCCATTCTACTAGTGAAACGGTGTTGACGTTATGCCCTGCGTTATTAGGTGCAAGCGGAGAATGCAGTGAATGAGAATGCAGTGAATACAGCTCTCGTCTAGCGGCTTGCGCTAGTGCTCGATCCATCCAGGAATTGATACTTAAATCTGCTTGTGCAGAGGCTAAACAGATTTCGCGATGAGTTTCTGGGCTGGTACGAAAGGCAATGTTGCCCTTAAAAGGTCGATCTGGCGTTTTTCCTAGCTGCTTGCAAAGGTTTAGATATCGATCAACCGATTTTTCAAACTCTTGCTTAACCTCTTTAGCATTTTCCACTTCAAAGGTTATGGGGGCGTCGATATCTAAAACTCGGCCTTGAAAAATTTGAGCTTCAGGGTCAAATTCTACTTTGGCGGTGTAGGTTTTGTAAGACAGCAAGGTACTCATAGGTCACTTCACGTTACTGGCTCGATTTCAGACTGGATGAGAAAATCTTGAATGGCGCTCACCGTCAATGGCCTTGCCTGAGACTGGACATGGAACTGCAGTAGCTGCACATTGTAAAATCTCGGGCGTTGACGGCTAACCGTGCTTGCGGAAGAAGCAGCGTTCTCATCTTCTTCATGATATCGAAAAGCAATATCAATGTCAAGCAGGTCATCCTCCCTCATGGGCAGAGTTTTACATCAGCCGCATTCATAGCAGGGTTGATGCCGCATTCATGGCAGGGTTGATGTTCACGGTATCTGGAAGGCGCTGTAAAGATTGAACTGTAGCCACAATGGCTTGGGCGACTTGGTCAATTTCTTCTTGGGTGTTGAACCGACCTAGACCCAAGCGCAGGGAGGCATAGGCCAGCTCATCGCTGTGCCCTAAGGCTTTGAGAACGTGAGAAGGGGCAATTTTAGCTGAGCTACAGGCCGCACCGGAGGACACGGCAACCAGCGGCTGCAATCCTAGCAGCAGGGCTTGCCCGTCCACGCCTGCAATGCTGAAGTTGAGGTTACCTGGAAGCCGCTGAAGCGGGTGGCCGTTGAGATAAAGGCCGTCGAGGACTTGCAGCGATCGCCACAACTGATCGCGCAATCCCTCCAACCGCTGCGCTTCTGATTCCAGCTCTGCCAAGCCTAATTCCACGGCTTTAGCCAATCCCACAATCTGCGGCGTCGGCAGCGTTCCCGATCGCCATCCCCGTTCGTGACCACCGCCATGCAGTTGAGCCGCTAGCTGCACCCTGGGGTTGCGCCGCCGCACATACAGCGCGCCGATGCCTTTAGGGCCATAGACTTTGTGCGCCGTCAGCGACATCAAGTCAATCTGCATGGCTTGCACGTCAAGGGGAATTTTGGCGATCGCCTGGGCCGCATCGGTATGAAACAGCACCTGATGGCGATGGCAGAGTGCTCCAATGGCCGCTAGCGGTTGCAGAACGCCGATTTCATTATTTGCCGCCATCACCGAAACCAAAATGGTATCGGGACGAATGGCCTGCTCTAGGGTCGGCAAATCGACCAGACCGTCGGCTTGCACCGGCAACAGGGTAATCTCAAAGCCGAGCGATCGCAAATATTCATAGGGGTCGAGCACCGCACTGTGCTCCGTTTGCAGCGTAATTAAGTGTCGCCCTTTGGCAAAATAGGCTTCTGCTACGCCTTTAATTGCTAAGTTATTGGCTTCTGTTGCCCCACTGGTAAAGATAATTTCGTCGGGGCTAGCGTGAATGGCCGCCGCCAGAATTTCGCGCGATCGCGCTACGGCTGCCGCTGCCGCCCAGCCATAGGCGTGAGTCGTACTGGCCGGGTTGCCAAAATGCTCGGTAAAGTAGGGCAACATAGCAGCCAGCACCCGCTCGTCGAGCGGGGTAGTGGCATTGCAGTCCATGTAGATGGGGCGATGGAGCATAAGGGAATGATTGCTTATAGCAGAGTTACTGTGGCTCACACTGACGGGGCAGTTGACCGGGCTGGGCACTGAGCTGAGCCGCGCTTTCGGCCACCAAAAAGTCTAGATCAGTCAGCCCTCCGGCATCGTGGGTCGTGAGCTGGAGGGTAACTTTATTATAGGAAATCGCTACGTCGGGATGATGTTGGGCGGCTTCAGCGGGGGTGACCAGACGGTTGACAAAGGCGATCGCCTCCACAAAATTCTCAAACTTGTACGTGCATGAAAGCTGCTGCCCATCGGTGATCCAACCTGGCAGGTTGCGCATGCGCACCGCCACATCTGCCTGGTTCAGCAGCGACGGCACTGCCAAAACTGCCGCGCCGCCACTGCCCAGCCAGAGCAAAACGGCTCCCGTTAAACTTACTGCCAGCTTGGTCAGATCGCCAATAGCTTGAGCCATAGGTTGAGTCATGCTGGCCGCTTCTCCTCAGGTTCTAAATTTAGGGCTTTTAATTTTATGTCAACTGCTAGGTTGCGCAGACTGTAGAGCCTGTTGAATCTGGTGCACTCGCTGGCTGTACTCCAAATCATTCAACACCGGGGCAGGTTCAAAGCAGGAGCTAAATTTGCTGCCAAATTCAGCTAAGGGCACCCCAATCCACGATTTACAGCCGCCATACTCTGAACGATAGGGAATTTCCTGCGGTGGCGTCAGCAAATGCACCCGCAGCGCCAGCCCATAGAGCGGCTGTCGTGGTTTCCAGCGCCATCGCTCTGCGGCAAACTGCTGATTCCAGATATGCAGCGGCAGCAGCGTCGCCAGAGCCTCGGCCTGGGTGATTTGAAATACGTGAGTAATGTCTGCCCAAGCCCGTAGCTGCACGCTGGGGGGATGCCAGCCTGACGCCACGGGTGTCACCTGCTGGGCATAGGTGGGCTTGAGCAGAGCGGGCTGCTGATGCTCGTAAGTTGGATATAGCAGCACCTGCGACTGTTCCACCACAAAGCTGCCGCCCTGTTCTCGAATGCCGCCCTTGCGCAACAGCAACACGGTGCTGCCCTGAATCAGCGCCTCTACGGCAACGGCCCATTCTTTTAATGCCGGAGTCATCGGTGGAGCG
Organism: Synechococcales cyanobacterium PMM_0002; assembly: GCA_949127925.1. GTDB lineage: Bacteria > Cyanobacteriota > Cyanobacteriia > Elainellales > Elainellaceae > CASBQJ01. The sequence goes on along the minus strand of CASBQX010000202.1, from coordinate 227 downwards.
GCGATCGCGGCAGGAGGTGTAGAACTCATGTCTGTAGCAGTGGCAGGAGTCATAGTTTGGGGTAGCGAAATCTGATCGGCTGGCACATAACCTTAAATTGATCTTAAATCATAGACAAATCATAGACCAAGTCCACGTTGATAACTGTAGTTTTAGCCCTCACCCCCAGCCCCTCTCCCAAAGGGCGAGGGGAGCCGGAAAAGCTTTCAAAGTCCCTCTCCCTGGGG
>CASBQX010000201.1 GCA_949127925.1 Synechococcales cyanobacterium PMM_0002 | reverse complement strand
TTTAACACCTAGACAGGTATCGGCTTAAGACCCTTGCTTTGGAGTCTGTGATGTACTTCATTCATCTGAAAACTGCCATAACCCAATTCTGATAGTAAGTATCGATAAATAGCTCAACCTAATCCTGACAGTTTATTGATAGTGAGCATTGGTAAATAGCTTGATACAGCAGTCTTATATCAGTTGTGAAATCGGTGAGTTGTGAGAAGTGCATTACTCCGGGTATGCCTCTCATAACCTATTTTGAAGCACCATACAATTTCGATGGTAAGTATTGATTTATAACCTGAAAGATTGTTTTAGAGGTTTTTTTGGTGATGTCAACCATAAGTTTTATCTCCCTTTTATCTCTCTTTGAGGAGAGTTAAAAACTCATAGAAGCCTTTTCTAAAGCGAGTTTGGGGGAAACCTCAAACCTTTTCTTATCAGTAGTAAAAATTCAAAGCATTCTCCCATAGAGTCTCGATAGTAAGGAGTTGTGAATGCCACAATTAAGCCCAGATGATAAGTTTTGCAACTATCAAAACTTCGATAGCAGGGATTGATGAATAACGATATAAAAGGGGCACTTATTATCTAAATCAATAAACTTGAGATACAAAATTAAATAAAAGAAAAACTTATGTATTGGATTTGATCTTTTATTTTGATTACTCTTTTTAACTCAAAAAAACTGCCCAAAAATAGGTAATCTTAGTTTCAGGCAGAAAATTAAAACTTTGATAAATAGCAAATACAGCCCGGAAAGAGAAGTAGTTTCTTTTGGCCTATTTTGCAATGTCAAGTATTTAATAATTAGGAGGTAGCTTGCTTATTGTGATCTCGATAGAAGAACAGTGACCATTTTGGATGCTCCAATGGCTTAATTTCGCTGCAATGCGCTGTTTTATTTGAAGAACGCAGATATATCGTATTGCCGCTCTTGAAAACAATTTAGCATTCAGGTTTCCTAACAGCCATAGGGCAACCGCTTAAGTTTTCTCCTCAATTTTCCTCAATAGTAAGGTTCGAAGACGATGCGATATGAGAGTCAGTTGTTGATTGGAGTGAGCGTTAGTTTAGTCAGTCTGGTATCGAGTTTGGGTTCTTGGATGGTTCTACCCGCGATCGCAGTAGAGGGCAGACCTGAAGATTCTAGTCTAGATGAAGCGGCAGATACAGTTGCTGTTGGAGCGTTTGCTGCTAGAGCGTCTGTTCCTGAAAACGAAGATCTAGCCCTTGTACCTCTCTCTATAAGTGCTGCCTCAATTCCTCAGCCCCAGAATGACGCCGCCCAAAATTTAATCGGGCAAGTGACCTCGGTTACACAGTTGTCTGATGTACAGCCAGACGACTGGGCGTTTGAGTCGTTGCAATTTCTAGTGGAGCGCTATAACTGTCTAGAAGGTTATCCGGATGGCACCTACAGAGGGCAAAATGCCATTTCCCGCTATGAATTTGCAGCAGGTTTAAGCGCCTGTCTGGATCAGGTTGCCTCTTCTTTTAGCGGTCAGATGACCCCAGAAGACCTAGCCACGTTGCAACGGCTTCAACAGGAGTTTGCCAGCGAATTAGCAAGTTTGCAAGACCGTGCAGATGTCCTAGAATTTCAGGTTTCTGAGCTGCAAGATAACCAGTTTTCTACCACCACTCAGTTGAATGGTGAAGTCATCTTTAGCCTTGCAGGGGCTACAGGCGGCTATCCGGGAGCACGCCCGGGTACGACTCCAGCATTTCTCAGCAATACGGGCGGAAGACCTGGCGATGATGCACAAGTTGTATTCAATAATCGGGTCAGGCTCAATCTAGTCACTAGCTTTACGGGGCGCGATGCGTTGATCACCGGCCTACAAGCAAACAATTTTGGTGGCGGTTTTGGCCAATCGGGCAGCATTCCAGGCACCCTGGGGCTAGGCGATCCAGTGTTTGGCACAGGCAGTAATGCCAGCCTAGGCTATGCTCCTCAGTTTGGCAGAACTGTTCCCGATACCCTCTCGAATAGCGCGGCCAATAGCGTTCAGATCTACAAGTTGCTATATCTTTTCCCCGTATCCCAGAACTTCAGCCTGTTTGTTGCGCCAAGGGCTGAAACCAGCGACGCATTCCCAGCCGTTTCTCCCTTTGCCAGCGATAGTCAAGGTGCAATCTCTCGATTTGCCGGATACAACGCCGCTTATCGAGTTTCGGGGGGCACGTCTGGGGTTGGTCTGGCCACAGTCTTTGGGTTTGTGTGGAACATTTCGGATGCGATTGATTGGCGCGCCTTCTATGGTTCGACCCAGGCTTCTGTACCTGTAAACGGAGGGCTGACGGGCGGAGCGCCTTTGGGGGCAGGTTTGTTTAACGGCAGCAACGTGATTGCAACCCAGCTCACGCTTCGCCCTTCTGACACGTTTAATATTGGGCTGAACTATGCCAGTAGCTACCACCAAATCAACATTTTGGCAACTGGGTTAACCTCTGCCGATGTTGGCTCAGTGATCTTTTCACCCAGCTCTAGCCAGCTTGCAGCAGTTGGTGGCAACGGAACGCTGGCAGTTTTGAATGAGGGGATTCGGATGAATTCGCTGGGCGGGACTGCTACCTGGCAGTTTTCTCCTCAGGTTGCTGTGACCGCATCGGGTGCTTACATTTTTAGTGATTTGGTCGATGTCGATGCGTCCACCAATTTTGTTAGCTGGCTGGTGGGGATGCATTTCCAGGATTTGCTGGGTGAGGGCAACACGGCGGGGCTAATTTTTGGACAGCCGCTCAATCGAGACACTACAGGTGGCGGTGCAATCAATCCTGAAAATGCTGATCCCTATCAAGTTGAAGGATATCTCACAGTTAGATTGTCGGACAATATCACTCTGACCCCTGGTGCGTTTGTGATTTTTAATCCAGAAGGCTACAGCGGCAACGATACAACTGTGGTCGGCGCGTTAAGAACGACCTTTACCTTTTAAGCCATAGATTGCCAGTTCTTCCTATTTTTCAGCGATCAATCCTCCGGACAGAATTTTAGTAGTGTTTGAGGCTCAAATCTTACTAAAACTCTGTCCGGAGGATTGTAATTGAAGACGCTAATTAAAATAATCAATCACCGCCTGCGCGATCGCCTCATTCCCATTGGGGGCGATCACCTCCGATTTTCGCGGGGGTAGCAGCGGTTCGTGCAAGAACTGCCAGCTAGATGCAAAGAAGTCGGCAGGTGGCAAGATCCGATGTGGATTGTGGTCTTGAATCCCGTCTAGCAACAGCGCCGCTTCTGCAAAATCGTCGCGGGTGAGGGAGATCAGCGGCACTCCCAGGCGACAGGCTTCCGAGAAAGTGCCATAGCCCGGTTTGGAAATGACGCGATCGCACAGCGGCATCAGGTCTACCGGACGGATGCCAGGGGCATCAATTTTGATCAGGTTTGGGAAGTTTGGAGCATGGCGATCCATCGTTAGGAATTGCCAGTCTGGGAAATGCGTCACATTGTTGTAGGGAATTTGGGCTAACCCTAAGCCGCCAAACGTCAGCAGTACGGTTTTTCCATCAGGGGCGGGCAGGTTTAGCCGTTGACGCAATTCTGCCGCTGCATAACGCGGACGACCACCCGTTAGCCCCACATCTTCAATTTGCGGAAATGCACTCATCGGTTCGTGGAACGGTAGCCGAAACAGGCGATCGCATTGGCCAAACCGCTCGCCAATCCAGTTGGCCATGTCAATAAAGTCGCCGCCCCACGCCCGATAAATGAAGTCCCAGCCAAAATTACTCGCCATCCAGCAGGGCACATTGGCCGCATGGGCGATCGCCGTCGCCAACGGTGGAATATCGGCTAGCACCAGCCCCACCCGGTTTTGGCGAATAAACGTCGCTTCCCCGGCAACTAGCGCATTCGCCTGCGCCCGAATCTGCTGCAATTTTTCCAGCGTTGCCGCCCGATCCACCGTCAAACTATCGGGTTGCACCACCCCCACATCCACTCCACGCGGACGGTGAATAAAATCGCCCGAAACGTAGGATTCTAGCAACCAGCGAGGAGCCGTGGTTGCCATAATCACCAGCATTTCTGGGCACTGCTGCCGAATTTCCTCGACTACCGCCGCTGTGCGCGTAGCGTGACCAAATCCGTGGTTGGTAATGCTGACATAGAGAATGGGCTGGGGCACAGGTGGCAGGGGTGAGGGGGCAAGTCTCCATTAACGTAGCAGATCACTCGTGTAAGCATTAACCATTCACTCACCCCAAAAATTGGGGGGCTTTCCGGATCGAAGCCCCTCAAACCATCGCCCAATGGGCATTCGAAAAAAGGAAATGACAGAACGTTAACCCCCAACTGAAGTCAAACTAGGCTAATACGACTCGTCTGTGGCTTCATCTTTTGTGTTA
>CASBQX010000200.1 GCA_949127925.1 Synechococcales cyanobacterium PMM_0002 | reverse complement strand
TCAACTGGGTTTGATCCCCCCCAACCCCCCTTAAAAAAGGGGGAGCCGGATTCAAAGTCCCCCTTTTTTCTAGCGCAGCGGCGCGCCAGCGCGGGGATTTAGGGGGATCTCGCAGTACGTTGATACCTTGTCCGAGATGTGTGTACACGGTAACCCTTTGGGAGAGGGGCTGGGGGTGAGGGCTAAAACTACAGGTCTCAACATGGACTTGGTTTAGTGTCAAAAATTGATCGAGGTAAAGGTGGATCATTTCCAGCCAAATTTTGCCACGTTGAGCTTGAGCCATATTGTCCAAGCCTAAATCCCGATAAAGGTTGAGTGCCAGATTGCGGTAACTCTAAGCTCTGAAAGCTCTACATGAAAGGAGCCATGTCCATCCTTACCTAAATAGGACTACCAACGGCCTTACCCCTCATTTCAACCTTGACAGACTACTAGCCCTGTGAATTCATCTCATCAACTCATTCCACTTATATATCTAGTAGGGTAAGCGCAGCTAAATTCGTATCAATTAATACAGACGAATTCGGCTCTACAAAAACGTATGGCTGGATTTCCCTGAGACTACACCTGATTTCTGAAAATTTTGCCGGAATTCAGGTTTATGGCTTAAATTCGCGCTTTACCACACAAAAGACTCTGAATGTCAAGCCTCCTAGTAACCCGAGATCGGTTTTTTTGAGTTTTATACGTCCCCGACAAAGCCTCAAACTGGCGTGTCAGTGGGGTTTGAGATGTACTTACCCTGCTATGTCTAACGGTTTCAGTGTGGGTACAAATGCTGACTCAAAAAAACACTTCTCTCTTAATTCATTCTTCAGTTAGGGGATTTCTCAGATGTTTTCAGTAGCTATAAGATTTAAATTGTTTACATAGATGAGCGCAAAGTTTAGGATTTTAACCTTTACGTTCTCTGTCACTTATTCAACAGCAAAAAACATCTACTTTGCCTGTTAGCTCTAAGGAATCGTGAAACGTTGAAAAGCATTTAGAGCAATTCATCTATCCTTTAACTTAGCTCCGCTGACAATTAGGACGATGAGTAATTCAGTCTCTGAACTGATACTAAATACAAGCTGTTTGAAGCTGAAAGCCAATTACCAACAAAGAGAGAAATCAAATGATTAACACTTCAATTCGTCGCGCTTTAGTTCTTTCTAGTTTGGTGCTTGGCGCAACTACTTTGTTTTCTGCGAAAGCAATGGCAGATACAGTGACCCTCAATGGTACAGTTGCCTCTACGCTGACTCTGGTCACTACCCCTATAGCGGCAGCACTTGCTCTGCCCCTAAGCACTCCAGTCCAGCAGATCGTTCAGGTAGCTGATCTAGCGATCTCAACTAACAATGAACAGGGCTACACGGTAACTGCTGACTCCGGTAGCTTGGCCAAAACAGGTGGAACGTCAATCGCTTACCAGGTTACTACAACTGCCGATGCGCTTCCAGCTGTCGTGGGTAGTTTCACCGTTGCCTCTGGTGCAAACCATACCTTTGCATCGACTGCTGCGAATGCTCCGAGTTCAAACGGTCGTGACCTGTACATCATGTATACACCTGCGGCTCTCCAAGATCCGGGTCTTTACGTTGGCCTTATCACCGTTACCGTTGCTGATAACTAATAGTATAAGGCGTAAATCTGCCTACCGTTCGTAGTGCAGGCTTCTAGCCTGCGCGGGCAAGATGCCCACCCTACGGTAGTCAAACTTGCGCCGTCTTCTACTAGGAGGTTTCAGCAAGAGCATGTTTGAAAAGTCCTATTTCTGGTAGTGAAACGGCATCGATCCTCCTGCGTTTTCCTTTATAAATTAAGGAGAGCCAGGAGAGATCATTCGTTGCTTAAAATCACAGCCAGCCACCTTTCAAACAGCTACTAAGAGATTGGGAGGGGCATAGATGGCTATGTCCAACTCACCCTTCCCACTTCTTTATTTATTAAAAGCACGTCGGAGATTGAAGCAATGAAACAGCGATTTAAAATTAGTTTGGGGCTGCTAATGCTGAGTTTGCTTGTAGCAAAACCAGCGATCGCTAACGTCTCACTCGTAACAAATCCAGCCTCAATTGCAACTTCGCTGGACTTAGATGGAAGAGGAAATTCATCTACTCATATTGTTAAAGTAGCAGACATCTATCTATCAACCGATAACCCGCAAGGCTTCACCGTAACGATTAGCTCTAGCAGCCTATATAAATCGGGTGGAACTTCAATCCCTTTTCAGATCACCACCGTAGCAGACGGTGCGGGAACACCATCCGCAGGAAGTTTTACGACTCCATCAGGCCAGAATTACACGTTTAGCACCTCTGTCGCGGGGACAGCCGATCGCGGTGTCTATATTCGCTATCTACCCGCAGCCCTACAAGATCCAGGTAGCTACAGTGCCTCCATCACCATTACCGCTTCTGAAAATTAGCCCATACCGCCTGATCAAAACATTCTATGAAATTCTCGCTTTCGTCTCTTTTACTTTCAGCAGTCCTCTTAGCAGTGCCAGCTTTTCCAGCATCTGCATTTGAACTCCTCCCCATATCTCGTGAATTTGCTCCTGCTGGAAGAAACGCAACTCAATCCTACGAAGTCGTTAACGATGGAGATGAACCGCTAGCAGTTGAGCTTTCTATGCTACGACGGCAAACCGATATTAACGGTACAGAAACTTACAGCAGTGGTGATGATGATTTTTTAATTTATCCCACTCAAATTTTGCTGGAGCCTGGTAAAACGCAGAGTGTACGCGTCACCTGGCTAGGTGATCCTCAGCCCACCACTGAACTCTCATATCGCCTACTGGCAGAGCAGTTGCCGATCAATTTAGATCAGGCAGATGAAAATCAGGCCAGACCAGTTGGCGGTGTTCAGGTTTTGCTGCGCTATCTCGGCTCGGTATACATTCGTCCAGCCAATCCGGCTGCTAATGTCGTTTTAGAAACGATTGAGCCTCAGCCTGATGCCAGCCAACCACCAGGGTTGGCAATTACTTTAAATAATCAAGGAAATGCTAGAGCGGTACTAAGGAATTTCCACTTACATCTGGTATTGCCGACGGGTGAGAGTGTTAGCTTACAGCCGGAGCAGCTCACAAACATTAATAATTCCGTCATTCTGGCAGGTCATCTTCGTCGTTTCATTATTCCGTATCCGAATGGCTTTTCTGTGAGTCCCACCACCGCCACGTTTGAATTTGACTCAGAGTAACGGAGCTGTTGTCAATGGGGCGCGGCTGCACTATTTTCCTTTGTCTTCTTTGCAGCAGTTTTGCCAGCGGAAAGGCTATGCGATCGCGTGAACAAAAACTGTCCTGTAGTCAGATAGCTCTGACTACAGTTTGATCTGACATGCTCGCTAGAGAAGCACTGTGTCCATAGCAATTCATACATTACTCACTACACTATCGCTATTAACTGTATTGCCGACTGCATCGGCATTAACTGCATTGCCAACTGCATCGGCGCAAAAATCGACCGATCTATCAATTGCCACCCCTACGCATGAGCAGGCGATCGCCCCTGCGGAAGCTGCGGTTGCTATTCGATCAACTGCTGTGTCTGCGATCGTTACGGCTCCAGAGTCGATCAACACGATTCAATTTGCACAACGCAGCGGCAGCCAACCACGAGCCGCGCTTCCGGTTTCAATAGTGGACAGTCATCTGCCTGCTGCCGTTACTGCGTTTGAGTCAACCGAGTTCGTGCCGTCGGTAGAACAGGGAGCCAATCCATCAGAAGCGGCTGCTCAAGACTCAGCGGCAAAAATCGCATCTAATGCTACGCCTGCCCCAGAACAAGCGCCAGCCATTGAATCGGCTGAGCATTCGGGTCAGGCTGTCAGTCAGACATCACAAAACGCTTCAGAGCCGCAGCCGAGCAGCACAGAGTCTGAGGATGAATTATTTGAGCGCATTTTTGGTAGCCCTCGAAATATAACTGCTCAGCAGCTTAACGTTCCTTTTTTTTTAGATGACCAACTCCAGGGGCAAATCTTGGTGCTGACCGCAACGGCTGCCACACCAATTGCCCGTTTGCAGGCCACTTTCTTATTAGAAAAGCTGCAAGATACTGTTCGACCGGATATCCTTCAGGGGTTAACCGCGTCTGTTGATAGCGCTGGTAATCTCTCCCTCAGCGCCCTGCAACAAGCTGGACTGGTAGCCACTTTTGACGAACGCAGATTAGAAGTGAGGGTGCAGGTGCCTCCGGCCTTGCGACGGACAACAGTCAACACACTAGGGAATCTGCCTCCTGAAGCCGCCGACGCGCTGCTCCCCAGTCAGGTGAGTGGGTATCTTAATATTCAGGGCGCAGCCGGAGTGGTCTGGTCAGACGGGGCTGAGTCAGCAGAACGACGATCCTTAAATTTAAATATTGATGGTGTCCTCAACGTTGACGACTGGGTATTGGAGGGCAGCGCCAACTTGAGTGAAGGCGCGGCATGGACAAGAGGAGATCTTCGACTAGTGCGGGACAATCCGGTGCAGGCAATCCGCTATACGATTGGCGATCAGATTGTTCCTACCAGAGGATACCAGAGCAGCATTCCAATGCTTGGGTTTTCGGCTGTCCGCAATTTTTCGCTTCAGCCCTATAGCATCACGCGTCCGATCAGCCGATTTGAGTTTTTTCTGGAAAGACCTTCGACTGTTGATGTTTTCATCAGCGATCGCTTCACCCAAACGCTGCGACTGCCTGCCGGGTCGCAGGATATTCGCAACTTGCCACTCAACGCTGGCATCAACGAGGTGCAACTCGTCATCACTGATGATTTAGGTCGAGTGCAGCGTCTAAACTTTTCTGGAGCAGTGGCAGCAGATCAGCTTGCGCCCGGTGTTCAGCAGTTTGCCTATGGCGTTGGCTTTCGTGCCTCTACCGAAAACGGTAGCCAATCCTATGACTGGAATCAACCCATGCTCACCCTTGCCGATCGGTGGGGGCTAAGTGAAAACTTGACATTAGGAGGCTACTTCCAGGCAACTCTTGATCGACAAGTAGCTGGCGTCGAAGGAGTTTGGTCAACCTCAATTGGCAACTTCAGTTGGGATGTTGCCTTGAGCCATGATCAAGAACTCGGCGTTGATGGTGCGGCTCAAGTTGTGTATGAAGTCCTTCAGCTTGGTAATAACAACCCCACGCAGCGATCGCTGCGGTTAGCGCTAGAGTACCGAGGCGACAACTTTATGCCTTTGGATGACCTAACAGCTCGTGACCCTAGTACCCTAGATTTCTCTGCTAACTATACTCAGCAAATCTTTGGAGACATTAACGCCCGTTTGAATGGACGCTATCAGCTCGGTCGAGATGGCTCAGCAGATACCTACAGCCTAGGACTGGGGTTGTCGCGGGCGTTTAATCATGGCATCAGCGTTAACGTCAACTTGAGCCAACAGCATACCCAAGGTGGAGGGGATGAACAGCGAGCCTTCCTCAGCCTGTCCTGGCTATTCCCGCGCCAGCGCCAGTCGCTGATCACAACAGCTGAGATCAACAGTTCTGGGGCTTCGACTCAAACAACCTGGAATTTCGACGCTGCTAGAACCGTCGATCGCCTGACAGGCTCAGTTAGCTTGAACACAAATCCCGAACTCAGTCGGCTCACGGGCAAATTGAACTATATGGGATATCGGGCAAGCCTGGGATTTTCCCAAGAATTACAAATTGCATCAGACGATAACGCGCTAATTGGCAATGCTAGTCAGCTCACCTTTGGTACGGCCTTAGTCTTTGCAGATGGACACTTTGGCTGGTCTCGCCCAGTGAGCAATAGCTTTGCCCTGGTGGTACGGCAGGGAAACCTCCGGCAGCAGGTTGTAGAGGTCAATCCGACTGGAAACGGCTATATTGCCCGTGCAGACGCCTTAGGGCCTGCGGTTGTTCCTGACCTACAGCCCTACTACCTATCGCCGCTGCGGATTGAAACCCCTGAAATGCCAATTGGGTATGACATTGGGGCACAGCTCTATCACCTCTTGCCCACCTACCGTAGCGGTACGGTTGTGTATGTGGGTACTGATGCTACAGTTTTTTTGCGAGGAACGGTGCTAACCAAAAATGGTGAGCCGATCGCACTACAAACGGGTGAGGTAGTGTCCCTCTCTGATCCCGATTGGCAACCCATAACAATATTTACCAACCGAGCCGGACGGTTTGCTCTAACTGGATTTAAGCCGGGGCAATATGAATTGCGATTTGATGATCAACGAGTGGTGCAATTTGAGATTCCCGCAGGGCAGGAAGGGATCTACGATGTAGGAACGTTGCAAATATAGAGCCTGGATGATGGGCAGGATTAACCTATTTCTCCCTGTTCAAACTCTGCTCCGCTGCAAGCGCGCTTCTTCCTAGCCGAACCGTGCAAAAACGAACCATCCAGCATCGAGCGTTCAGGCTACTGTCTGGGTTGGGAGTGGGGGCGATCGCCTCCACGTTAACGATGTCTCCCGCTCTGGCTCACTGCGTCAGGCATTACAGTGGTTTGAGGGACTGGGATGGGTGGTGGGATTGCCTTCATTGCCCTCTATACTGCCTTCATGGCCCTCTATATTGTGGCCGTTGCCACAGTTGCCGTCGCACTCTGTGTAACTCGCATAGCACGTCAGGCACTAGCTGAAAAAGTCAGCGAGTAATCGATTCAACTGTCACAATGGAAACAGTAACGAAATCACTATGTCTAGCCCAACTGCCACACACACTCTCAAACAACGTGACGCGGCCTTAGCTAGCACGCCTCAGCAACTCAACCTATTACAAGCCGTTGAGCTAGCCCACACGCCAAACCAGGGTGGTTTTGATGCCACCCTGGCAGCCCATGGCTGGCAGACCTTAACACCTGCCCCGCTCGAAATTTTTCAAATCAACGTGGGCAAGCTGTGCAATATGACGTGCCATCACTGCCATGT
>CASBQX010000199.1 GCA_949127925.1 Synechococcales cyanobacterium PMM_0002 | reverse complement strand
GAAATGCCGCCTTCGCAGATAATCGGAATGTCTAGCTTGGCGACTAGCTGACGGAGCAGGTCAAAGCCCGGTGGCTTCAGGTGGCGCGTTTCGGCGGTGTAGCCATAAAGCGTGGTGCCCACCAAGTCGGCTCCGGACTCAACGGCGGCGATCGCCCCCTCTAACGTATCCACATCGGCCATCACAGGCTTACCCAGATAATCGTGAATCTGCTGAATCAGTGTTTTTACGGTTTCTCCCTCTGGGCGCAGACGCCGCGTGGCATCGATCGCAATGATGTCGGCTCCAGCGCGGGCGATCGCCTGAGCATGGACAAACTGCGGCGTAATGTAAACCTCTGACCCCTCAATCTGCCGTTTCCACAGCCCAATAATTGGCACATCTACCCGCTGCCGTACCGCTTCCACATGGGCTGGCGTATCGATCCGTACCCCCACCGCCCCCTGGAGCACCGACGCATGGGCGATCGCGGCAATCACCGACGGTTCATGCAACGGAGAGTCTGCCGGAGCCTGACACGACACCACCAAACCACCTTGCAGCGCCTGAATTAGAAGACTATTACCCGCCATCCGTTTTCCCCACCCAGACAAACTGCATGATCAATCCATAGGATAATGTAATATGCACTCTGCTTCATCCTCAGGGCATAGCAATTAAGTTTTAGGAGAAAGCTTTGACGACTACCACCCAGTTGAAAACAACCCGTTCAGAAGAAATCTTTGCTGCGGCGCAGAAGCTCATGCCGGGGGGGGTAAACTCTCCTGTGCGTGCGTTCAAATCGGTGGGTGGACAGCCCATCGTTGTGGATCGAGTTAAGGACGCCTATATGTGGGATGTCGATGGCAACCAATACATCGACTACATCGGCACTTGGGGCCCTGCAATTTGCGGCCATGCCCACCCCTACGTGATCAAAGCCATCCAAGCAGCAGCAGAGAAAGGCACCAGTTTTGGCGCACCCAACTATCTAGAAAATGTGCTGGCAGAAATGGTGATTGACGCCGTGCCAAGCGTGGAGATGGTGCGCTTTGTCAACTCTGGCACCGAAGCCTGCATGTCGGTGCTGCGACTGATGCGCGCCTTTACTGAGCGTGAAAAAATCATTAAATTTGAAGGCTGCTACCACGGCCACGCCGATATGTTTTTGGTCAAAGCTGGCTCTGGTGTAGCCACCCTGGGTCTGCCAGATTCTCCGGGCGTGCCCAAGTCCACCACCGCCGCCACCCTCACCGCTCCGTTCAACGACCTAGAAGCAGTGAAAGCGCTGTTTGCCGAAAACCCAGGTGAGATTGCCGGGGTGATTCTCGAACCCGTGGTGGGCAATGCTGGCTTCATTCCACCCGATGCTGGCTTCTTAGAAGGCTTGCGCGAACTGACCCAAGAACACGGCGCACTGCTCGTGTTTGATGAAGTCATGACCGGTTTTCGGATTTCCTACGGCGGTGCCCAAGCAAAATTTGGCATTACTCCCGACCTCACCACCCTGGGCAAGGTCATTGGTGGCGGCTTACCCGTCGGAGCCTACGGCGGGCGGCGCGACATTATGCAAATGGTGGCTCCGGCTGGCCCGGTGTATCAAGCGGGGACGCTCTCTGGCAACCCTTTGGCGATGACAGCCGGGATCAAAACCTTGGAACTCCTGCAACGTCCCGGCACCTACGAACAGCTAGAGCGGATCACCAAAAAGCTAGCAGATGGCCTAGTTCAAGTGGCTCAAGAAACTGGACATGCCGCCTGTGGTGATTCCATTAGCGCCATGTTTGGCTTTTTCTTTACCGCAGGCCCTGTACACAACTACGAAGATGCTAAAACCTCTGACCTGCAAAAGTTTGGCCGCTTCCACCGGGGCATGTTGGAGCACGGCGTTTACCTAGCACCCTCGCAGTTTGAAGCCGGGTTTACCTCACTGGCTCATACCGATGAAGATGTCGATCGCACCCTTCAGGCCGCCCGTGAGGTGATGGCAACGCTGTAGACTTGCTGTCACCTCCCATCGATCAAGCTGAGAAGAACCGAGTGTGGCATGGCTACACTCGGTTCTTCTAAATGAGTAAATAGATTAAGAGGATGTTTGAAAAGTCCGATTACTGGTAGCAAAACGACCTCGATCCCCCTAAATCCCCCTTAAAAAGGGGGACTTTGAGTCTGGTTCCCCCCTTTTTAAGGGGGGTTAGGGGGGATCTCTCGGTGACTAAAAGTACAGCCGACCACTTTTAAAACACCCTCTAAGGCACAAACCTCCTTCCTCCTTCCTCCTTCCTCCTTCCTCCTTCCTCCTTCCCTGCATGATCATCACGATCGCCAGCTTTAAAGGCGGCGTTGGCAAAACTACATCGGCAATCCATCTGGCCGCTTTCTTACAGAGCCAGGGCGAAACGCTGTTGATTGATGCCGATCCCAATCGATCGGCGACGGGATGGGCACAGCGGGGAGATCTGCCGTTTGAAGTGATTGATGAGTGGCGATCGCCCCGCCGCATGCGGAATTTTGACCATGTGGTGATCGACACCCAGGCCAGACCGGTCCAACGAGATTTGGAACTGCTGACCGATGGCTGCGATTTGCTGATCTTGCCCACGACGCCAGATGTGCTGGCGTTGGATGCGCTGGTCTTAACGCTGGAATGTTTACAGGCGATTGGAGCCAATCGCTATCGAATTTTGCTGAATATTATTCCGCCCAAGCCCAGTCGCGAGGGTGAAACCGTGAAACAGATGCTCAAAGCTGCCGAACTGCCTGTGTTTGAGACGGGAGTGCGGCGACTGGCAGCGTTCCAAAAGGCGGCAAGGGCGGGCGGGTTGGTCTATGCGATTAAAGAAGCGCGGGCAGCAGAGGGGTGGCAAGACTATGTGCAGGTGGGGCAAGAAATGCTGGCGGGCGCATGAGTAGTGAGGCATTGCAGGGGCGGTTAGCGGCGCATGTGGACGCGGTGGCACGCGATCGCGATCCATTTTTGGCGACCCAGGGGCATTTTTATGTGCAGCACTATATTCAGCAAGAACTGGGTCAGTGGGGAGCAGTCGAACGGTTTGAGTTTTGGGTGAACGGTCGGCAACATCGCAATTTTATTCTTAACCTACCAGGGCAAACTCAGGCAAGGGCGCTGCGTCCGCCGATCTTGATTGGTGCCCACTATGACGCGGTGCCCAACAGCCCTGGAGCCGATGATAATGCGACGGGGGTAGCCGTGCTGCTAGAATTGGCGCGATCGCTAGCGGCCCATCCGGCTCGCTACCCGGTGCGGCTGGTGGCGTTTGACCTAGAAGAGCTTGGCCTCCAGGGTAGCTGGCAGTACGCGGCAATGCTAGTCGAGCAACGGCAGCCCCTGCGGCTAATGCTATCGCTAGAAATGCTGGGCTATTGCGATCCTCAGCCCAATTCTCAACGCTACCCGCCCGGTCTCCAATATTTTTATCCCAACCGAGGTGACTTTATTGCCCTGGTTGGCAATTTAAAAACAATTCCCGATATGTGGCATCTAAAGCGCGCCTTTCATCGTGTTGGACAGGTGCCCTGTCAATGGCTACCCGCTGGCCAGCGGGGCAAGCTGGTGGCCGATACCCGCCGCAGTGACCATGCGCCGTTTTGGGACGCGGGCTATGGTGCGGTGATGGTAACCGACACCGCAAATTTGCGCAATCCTCACTACCACCAAAGTAGCGATCGCCCCCAAACCCTTGACCTAAAATTTCTCACAGGCGTGTGTCGGGGGTTACTGCACGGCATCCAAACGCTTTAGGCGCTAATTATCTGCCCCCATCAATAGCGAATCCTGGGATCGACGTAGGCGTTGAGAATGTCGATTAAAATGGAGGCGATCGCCACAATCACCCCAAAAAAGACCATTACCCCTTGGACTACCGGATAATCACGAAACTCGATCGCCTGGTAGAGCCGATTCGCCAAACCGGGCCACGAGAAAGTCACCTCCGTCAAGATTGCCCCGCCCAACAGCGACGCCACCGTTAGCCCCAGCACCGTAATCACCGGAATCAGCGCATTTTTCAGGGCGTGAGCAAACACAATCCGCCGTTCTGGAATCCCCCGCGCTCGCGCTGCCTCCACATAATCAGCCCGCAGCGTTTGCTTCAGGTTAATTCGCACAATTCGCTCAAATACACCACTGATCAAAATGCCTAGGGTGAGGCTGGGTAGAGTCAGGTAATACAACGCTACAAAAAACGCCTGAACGTTACCCTGCAACAAGCTATCCACCAGATATAGCCCCGTCCATCCCTGCGGTGGTGTCATGGTCAGGGGAAAGCGGGTACCAATTGGGAACCAGCGCAACTGCACCGCAAACACCAGCTGCAACACCATGCCAAACCAATACATTGGCACCGCATAGGTAATGATGCCAAACAGTCGCCCGCCCGCATCTAGCGCCGTGTTGGGTCGTGAGGCCGCTAAAGCCCCAACCAGCACTCCCACCGTGACCGCCACCAGCATACTAAATACCGTTAGCTCTAAGGTGGCCGGGAAATGGACTTGAATAATCTGCCATACCGTTTGCCCCTGCGTTGTCAGAGATGATCCCAAATCTAACCGCAGCAGGCTGCCCATATAGTTCAAGTATTGCAGCCACAGCGGCGCATTTAACCCCAGCCGCTCTCGTACCGCCTCTTTTACTTCCTCCGGTGCCCGTGCTCCCAAAATGGCATCTACCGGGTCACCGGGCGTTGCCCTGAGCAACAGAAACACCAGCGTGGTAATAGTCCACAGCATCAAAGGAGCGAGCAGCAGCCGGGAGAGAATATAGTAGCGCAGGGCAGAGGAGCGGGACATGATTTATTGATGGGTGAAGAGGGCAGCGCTGGGGATCAAGACCCGGTTACTTGCCGATTTGCCACAGTAAAAACTGCTGCGTTGGCTGAATGCTGACGCCGTTCACGCCATTTTGGGCAAAGACATAGTCTTTGTTTTGCCATAGCGGAATGTAGGGAACATCAGCCGCCATGATGTCTTGTAGCTCTGTAATTAGGGCATCGCGGGTTTTGGGGTCTTGTTCTGCCCGCTGCTTCTGGACCAGATCGTTGGCTTTAGCACTGTAATAGAACGACCCATTGCCCTGGCTAGCTCCTTTGGTGCAGAGGGTTTGGGGAGAGCCTTGGTCGCAGCTTAAGAAGGGTTGAATGAAGGTATCGGCATCATAAAAATCGGGATACCAGTTGAGTAAGACGGTGGTGTAGGCTCCTTCGTCTACGCCCTTAGAGAGGGTAGCTCGTTCGGCGCTGTTGACGGTAACGTTGACCAGTCCCGGCAAGCCCTTTTCGATCGATTGTTTGAGGGTGTTGGCGACGTTGCCCCGTGTAGAAGAGGCGGAAGGGTACCAAATTTCAAAGCTGAGCGGTTTGGCTTCGGAGTAGCCAGCCGCTGTGAGCAGCTGCTTAGCTTGCTCAAAGTTACCGTCGCCGTAAGCCGCTTTGAACACGGGCTTGTAGGTGCTAAAGCTGGTGGGGAGCAGGCTATAGAGCGGGTCGGCCTGTCCTTGAAACACCCGCTGGTTAATCAAATTGCGGTCAATCATGGCGGCGATCGCCTTGCGCACATTTAGATCCTTAGTCGGCTCTAGTTTCTGGTTCAAGGTCATATAGTTAATCACCGTGCTCCCCGCCTCAATCACCTGCCAGCCGCCTGCTGAGGCGTCTTGCTTCAGACTAGAGATTTGGTCTGGTTCGAGGGTTTGGTAGGCAATATCTAACCCCTTGGTTTTAAATGTGTTGTAGAGGTTGGCAGAACTAGCATAAATCTGAATATCGACGCCTTGATTAGCAGGCTTTTCACCCCAATAGTCGGGGTTAGCATCGAGTTTGATCGCGTCTGGGGTCAACGCCGCCAGCTTATAAGGCCCACTGCCGATAAAGCTAGTAGGCTGCATTTTGCCTTCGCCAATTTCGTAGGCTGTGGGTGGAACGGGCGTCACACCCCAAAACGTCAGCAACGAGGTAAAAGCGGCAAAGGGAGACTTGAGCTGGAGCGTGAGTTCATATTTCCCGCTAGCCTCTACCGTAGCGATCTGGTCAGACAGCAAAAAGGCAGGCCCGCCGCCGTTTTTGATGAACCGCTCAATCGAGAATTTCATCACTGCCGCATCAAACGGGGTGCCGTCGTGTAGTTTCACCCCCTCTCGCAGCGGGATGGTGTAGGTTAAGCCATCTTTGCTAATGGTGGGTAGCGCGGTTGCCAGTTGGGGAGCTAGTTCGGTGGTGCCAGGGGTGTAGGTGTAGAGGCGATCGCCCATGTTGTAGAGCAAGATCCCGGTGAAAATCGTGTAGGCATCAGCCGGATCGAGCGTTTCTACCTTTTGGGTGGTGCCCATTGTCACCCGACCGCTACCGCTAGGACTGGCACCAGTCGTCGTGGGTAACGCGGTGGAGGGCGGGTTAGACGGTGCCCCACAGCTCACGATCAGCACCGCACAGAGGCTAAACAGCGCCCCAAACTGAAGCAGCGATCGCCACGGGTGACGCACAGCTGCCAGCGGACGAAAAAACACAAACCCTTTCATAGCGAACTACCTGAAATGCCTACCAAACCGTCACCAGCAACACTAGAACTTTATACACCAACAGCAGCCACATTGCCAAAGACTTTGACAATATTGCTGCTGTTGAAGTTCAGTTGGTTCACCGCAAAGGCTAGCCCGCGTAGCCCGAACTGGCAAGCTCGTGCTGATTCCAGGCTTGAGGATTTTGCCGCTGCTTGAGGCGAGTCCGCCAAGAGCGAATTTGGTCGGCAGTTTTGGTAAAAGGAGAGAACCGAGCACTGGCATCCTCGTCTTGGTCGAGACTGGGAACACCCGCCAGCCGCCGCTGAGTATTCATGCAGTCGGCTAAATTATCCAGATAAGGTTCTAAATCAAGCGCCCGCAAGACTTGATCCACCGACTGGTAGCGATCGCGCAATGACACCCGCAGCATTCGAGTTAATACTTTGCCGAAGT
The DNA here is from genome assembly GCA_949127925.1 of Synechococcales cyanobacterium PMM_0002. Classification (GTDB taxonomy): domain Bacteria; phylum Cyanobacteriota; class Cyanobacteriia; order Elainellales; family Elainellaceae; genus CASBQJ01. The sequence continues at coordinate 1,804 of CASBQX010000199.1, read as the reverse complement.
GGTCGCTCACGTCCACCTCATCTTGCCACATAATTTCGGCAGTGACGGAATCATACACAAATTCCATCGGCGGTCTACCCGTCAGCAAGTAAAGGCAGGTGACACCCACCGCATAAATATCACTGGCATAGGTAGGACGCAGCGCTAACTGTTCCGGTGGCGCAAACCCAATCGTCCCCACAAATTGAGTACTGAGTCCTCGATGCGTCGTGCCGTTGACATCGGATATTTGCTCTTTAACTGCACCAAAATCAATTAATACTAGCCGTCCATCATCTTGACAGCGAATTAAATTTGGCGGCTTAATATCACGGTGGATCACCTGCTGCTGGTGCACAAATTGTAAGATGGGCAGCATCTCACGTAAAAATTGCTTGACGGCGCGTTCCGACTGCACGCCATTCTGCTTAACTTCTTTGGTTAGGGTGAGACCCCGTACGTATTCTTGTACCAGGTAAAATTCACCGTCAACCTGAAAATAATCGAGCAGGCTGGGAATGTGAGAATGGCTGCCCAACTGGCTGAGAATTTTGGCTTCGCGCTCAAATCGCTCGCAGGCTCTGCGCAGCACTACAGGGCTATCTACTTTTGGACATAGCTGCTTGATCACACACAGCGGCGCACCGGGCAAAGCGACGTTTCTAGCCAAAAACGTCATCCCAAAACCACCTCGGCCTAAGGCTCTCAGGACTTGATAGCGATCGCGAAACAACTGGCCTGAGTTACATAGCTGAGCAGGCTGTGTCAGTTGTCGATTAGATTGGCGTGAACTCGCTAACGACACGGTTGAAGATTCCATAGCGTGAAACCAAAGCCAAATGGATACGACGGGTCACCGTAAGGAACCAATGCACAGGTAATAGCTTTACATGAATGAAGTCTTGATGAAATTGTCTGTGATTATTCGCTAGTCTACATCCGTACATTCATCGATTTTGGCACACCTTGCCGCTAATCTAAACAATAAACCTAACTCACAGCTGAAGCAACTGTCTATGGAAATACCTAGACGAAGGCATCAATCAAACCTCCCAGTACTGGGTGATGTCGTATCCCAGTTCTGCTACCATCTGGCGCAGCAGAGGCAGGCTCAGGCCAATGACGTTGCTATGACAACCCATCAGCTTTTCAATGAACAAGCCGCCGCGTCCCTCTAACGCAAAGCACCCGGCACAGTGCATCGGTTCGCCGGAGTTGACGTAGGCCGTAATTTGGCGATCGCTGACCTGAGCAAAATGAACTTGGGTCATTTGGCAGCGCCCGATCGTTTTGCCCTGAGCGCGGTCAATCAGGACATGTCCGGTATATAGTTCGCCGACTCGACCGCGCATCTGCTGCCACCGGGCGATCGCCTCCTCTGGGTGATCTGGTTTGCCATAAATTTCACCATTCAGTGCTAGCACCGAGTCGCAGCCCAATACCAGCGCATCTGGAAATCGTTCAGCGACCGCCAGCGCTTTGCCCTGCGCTAGCTTTTGCACCAACACGCTAGCGTTAGGTTCACGAATTTGAGCCTCGTCAAAATCACTAGGACACACGATCGGGTCAATCCCCGCCATTTGTAATAATCGCCGTCGAGCTGGAGAAGCTGACGCCAAAACGAAGGAAGGAAGCATACGCAAAAACCAGTCCTCAAGGTGAAACAACACTATACCTACGGCCAAAAGCTAGCTTTCTAGCTTCATAGAATCATCAAACTTAGTCTGATACTATTCCATGGCTGCGGGCAAGCTAAATAAGGAGGCGGCTACGACTATCCCGTTTTCAATGGCACCTATGGAACATAAGAGGGCGTTATGAGTAT
>CASBQX010000198.1 GCA_949127925.1 Synechococcales cyanobacterium PMM_0002 | reverse complement strand
TCATCTTTGAGCTGGCTGGATGTGTTTGCCTGGATATATTTGACTGTATGTATCTGACTCTGTGAATTTGACTGTATGTATTTAACCTGGTTAGACAACAACTCCTGGCTGATTGAACTAGAAGGTCAGCGGATATTGCTCGACCCCTGGCTGGTCGGTGACTTGACGTTTGGTAACCAGGAGTGGCTATTTAAGGCCAGTCGTAGCATCCCCCGCGCCATTCCTGACGCCATTGACCTGATTTTGTTGTCCCAAGGACTAGAGGATCACGCCCATCCGCCGACCCTAAAGGCGCTCGACCGCAGCATTCCCGTTTTGGCGTCACCCAGCGCGGCCAAGGTAGTGCGACAGCTAGGCTACGAGCAGGTGACAGCGATCGCCCATGGTGAGTCGTTCACGTTGGCTGAGCGGGTCACAATCCAAGCCGTTCCCGGTTCCCCAATTGGGCCACTGCTCACCGAGAATGGTTACTTAATGCGAGGGCTAACCACAGGCAGCAGTTTGTATTACGAACCGCATGGGTTCCATTCGCCCACCCTACAGCAAGCCGCGCCCGTTGATGTAGTGATTACCCCCCTGGTCAATTTAGAGCTGCCGCTGCTAGGGCCAATTCTTCAGGGTGGCAAAACGGCTCTGCAAGTGGCTCAGTGGCTCAAGCCTCAGGTCATCTTGCCCACCGCAGCCGGGGGCGATGTCACCCTACAAGGTCTACTAATGTCGGTGATTCGAGCCACAGGCACCGTGGCCGATGTGCAGGCCGTGTTGGCGCAAAATCATCTGACTACCAAAATCTTGGAACCCAAGGCAGGCGATCGCTTCGAGCTATGCCCCGTGGCGACTCCCTAGCCAAACCCATCTTCACCGGATTTCTAATGGAGTAGCTCTCACTCCATGAATTTCTTCCTTTTGGGCGGCATTCCGTAACCCATAAAAGGCGGCTTCAGCCGTTAAAGTAAGAATAGTTCTTTAGGGTGTGATAGTTAATGACATCGTGGGGCGATCGCTTTAACCAACTGAGTGGCAAAACCCGAATTGTAGTCTGCCGCCTATTCATTCACCTGGCAGGGCGTGAGGTGGCTCCCTTGCTGGGTTTAATGAACCGTGTGGCCTATCAAGCAGTCGAAGCGGGCGACCAAGTCGCAGGCGACTTGACCCTATTGGGCGCAGGCTTAGTAGATGTCTGTCAGGCGCTGCTTCAGTACGATACCTACTGGCAATCTGCGGCCAACGAAGGCGATGTGTTTTGGGATGAAGGGGAAGCCGGAGACTATGTGACCGAGCTATTTACCGACTCAGCCCAGCGCTACGGCAGCGGCCTAGATGTGGATGATTTGGCCAATCCTGGCGATCCAGATGAGCCATTGGCGATTCCGATCACCCAACATGTAATTGTGATGTTGACCATTGCCTACGAAGGCCAGATCCCCCAGCTAGAGGGCAACTTAGGTGACATTAACGCTCTGCGCACCGCACTAACAGCAATTATCAACTTGTACCACAACGGCATACTACGAGCGATCGAAATCCATTATTCTCCCACCCAACTCGGCGACGAACTGACCACAGATCAGCTGATTTTGTACTACCCAGAACTCGTTCCACTATGAATTAACCATTAAATAAAAAATAAGGTTTTACGGTTCCAGTTCACTGTATTCAAGCTGTATTCAATGAGCCATTTCCCTATGTTTCGCCAATTTGTTACGTGGTCTATTATATTGACGCTGGCGTTTACCACAGTGGCCTGCACCAGTCTGCCGTCTGCCAATGCGCCCTCTGAGACGACATCACCCCAAGCTAGTGTTTCTGGCAGTTCAGCTTCGCCTCAAGCCCCAGAACCGATCAACCTAGTCAATGGTAAATATCCGGTTCAGCAAGCCACCTATGACGACATTGATGGCAACTACACCCTCATGTTGCTGAATACGCCCCCAGGGCAGCCGGCAGTCATTGAAACCACCAATCTACAGATGGCACGGCTGACGGATGAGCAACTTCAGGCCGGAGACAAGAGCTACCTAAATGTAGAGCAGGGTCAGGCTGTCCTGTACCTCACCGAAGACTTCAAAATTGAGTATGTCCATAACGTCACCGAAAATCAAGTTAATTCCCAGACAGGTCAGCAAGAAGTAGTCGTTGTTAGGCAAGAGCCTAGCTTCTGGACGCCGTTTGCTGGGGCTTTGGCCGGACAGGCGATCGGCAGCCTGCTGTTTACCCCGCATTATTACTTTCCGCCTGTCTATCAGTCTGGCCGGGGTTTGGTGGGCTATGGCGGCTATGGACGCACCTATGGGCAAGCGGTAGATCGATATCAAACCCGCTATCAATCTCCTCCTAGTCCTGTGCGCAATCAAACGCTGCGCACCTCTGGGCAGCTACGGGCACCTGCCGCCGCTACCCGACGAGCCAATCAACGCACGAATCCCACGCAGACTAACCGCCCAACTGGGTCGGGGTTTGGCAACAGCAATCTACAGCGGTCGAATTCGCCCCGTCCTCGTACCAATAGACCGAGCGGGTTTGGTACAGGTTCGTCTAGACCTCGCATCCGTTCAGGTGGCAGACGCCGTTAGTAGGTAAGCAGGGCTATTCCGTTCTAATTGAATAGTTGATATGCTAGGCGGGTAATCCCTCGCAAACCCCGACACCAGATGCCTCAACTTGCCATTGTCGAAGCCTTTGCTGCCCTCCCGGATACTCGTCGCACAGCCGGACAACGCTATCAGCAAGCACTTTGTCTGGCTCTGTTCACCCTGGCCGTTACCGCAGGTAATCGAGGATTTCTGGCAATTGGGGATTGGCTTCGAGCTTATCAAAAAAATGGGTCTAAAACCCTGCCCTTCTAGGGCGGCTTTTAGTTAAAATGGAAGCGGTTGAAATCCCCAAGGTGGGCGGTTGTGAAGCGGCTTTTAGTCGGCACCCTAGAACCTGAAAGCTTCTTGAAAGCACAAAGAAGGGTAGC
>CASBQX010000197.1 GCA_949127925.1 Synechococcales cyanobacterium PMM_0002 | reverse complement strand
GCATCCTTAGAAAACTGTTCGGGATCTTGCTCCTCTTCTCCTGACTGAATTCTACCCGTAATTGTAGATTTTGATGGATTGACCAAGACTTCTGCATCTTGGACTTTGACGAGCGCGCCTGTTCCTTTGTCTGTTAAAAACATAGATCTAGAAAACTGAAGAGTGAATGAATAGTTTAACGGTGGTCTGAATATTGTGTGAGCTGAATATTGGGTAAGCAATTGCCAGAATCTAGTTGAAGCGTAAAGGAAGGTTAATTTTTTGGGTGCCAAGCGGCCAAAAAATTAGCCTTCCACAGTTGAGTTGCCGCATCAAGGACTGCTTATTTGTGCAGCTGACGCTCCTTCGCTCGTTCTTCAGCAAATTCTTTAAGTCTGGCAATGACGTTATAGGCATCGGCTCCAGGTGTCATATCTGTGTTTTTGCCCTCTACAGATCCGCCAATTGTTTTCCATGTTTCAACCCCACCTATCAGCTCTGCTACATGAGCAAATCCTGCTTGCCGCAAGGTGGCAGCAGCAGTAGCCGTTTTAGCATTGTCCTCACCGTAAACGTAAATATCGCGCTTGGTCTGTAGGCTAGACTGAGCCGTATCGGACAGCGTTTCCACGGGCATATTAATAGCGCCCTGGATCGAACATTCAGCAAAGGAGTTGCGATCGCGAGCATCTACAATCGTTAGCCCTGGCTCTCCCCAATTGAGACGAGACTTCAGCTCGTAAGCCGTTGCCTGATTGTCTTTGACAGATGCTGTCGGAGTATTGAAGGGTATCCGATCTTTGACGGCATCTTTGACGATGGCTACAGCGTTTTCTTCTTTGGCATGAGCTGTTTCAAACTTGTCTTGGAGGCTGTCAACAGCTCTCTCCATATTCTCGGGTAAATCTGAGGAATTTTCGTGGTTAATGTTCATATGCTAAAATCTCCACAACGATAGTTATACTGTAGCCATTTCTATTCTAAAACCCATCTTTCCTTGGAGATATAGGAGCGGTTAGAACATGAATCTAGAGGAATGTATGGATTGAAACAGGTATAGGATTAAGATGTCGAATCAAAAGCAGTATGCTGTTACAGAATGAGTCTTAAATATTGATAGAGCGTCAGGCGATCGCCTGACGCTCTATTAAATAATACGTTCAGTTCAAGAGCTGCTGATCAGAACAGCAATCTTCTAAAAAACAACCTTGCTGCTCTACTTCGACTAATTACGATTTCGCACAGAGTCAACGGTATTTGCAGCTCGATCTTGCACTTCATCTGCGGCTCGCTGAACGCCTCTAGAAAAATCTTTGGCTGAGTTTTGAGCGTCTTTCCCAGCATCTTGGGCGTTTTGCTTTGCTTCGTCAACGATTTTGGGCACCGCTTGCCGTGCTTGTTCAATATTGCGCTTGAGGTTTTGAACACCCTTCTGCGTGCCTTCCGAAAGATCATCTTTCAATTCTTCTGTGACGTCACCCGCATTTCGAGACGCATCACGAGCTTGCTGACCTAAAGGATTGCGATCGCGGACATTTTTAAGCAACTCTTGAGGGCTTTCTGCTTTCTTTTCTAGATTGCGTTCAGCTCGGTTCACCAGCCTCTGAGCGTCTGCTTTGGTGGCTTTTTTACCATATTGAGGGTCGTCATTATAGTTGTTCATGCCCCCTTGAGGTTGTTGAGTTGGCTTGTAGAGCTCTCGCTGATAATCAGTCCCTTCATTGTTTACCGAATTCTTGTAGGCATTAGGGTCTGCTTTGTAGCCGCCAGAACTAGCCTTCAGATCGCTGCCTGCACCACAAGCTGTAGTCGATAGCAGTAGGAAGCTAGCCAATGCTGCAATTAAAACCTGTTTAACAGAAAGCAGCTTGAGAAAAGAATTCATAGAGGCGATCGCGCCAGAGATTAAACGGTTCATAACATTCTCCACAGTGTCTTATTGCTTTAATCTTCTAAACAATAAGCAGGAAAATAATCAGCTACTCCAAGATTTCCTGATAGCTTATTTCGTGTAACTTAGGGTTTAGAAGAATCTCAAAGAAGGGCTTTGAGTCCTATTTGATACAGTAGCTTAGTAAAAAAGGGTTTTCATCTAACTAAAGCCATACTCGGGAGCATCCGAACAGTGATTTACGATCACGACAATCATTGTAGAGACGCGATTAATCGCGTCTCTACAATGATTGCGTCTCTACGATTAATCGCCTCTAGCTAGCGGCGATCGCCCCTGCCCCGGCGGAGGCGATCGCAGACACCAACGCGGTCATAAACAGCCACCAAGCTGCTGCCTCTGCGGCCTTACGAGTGTCTTCAATCTGCCGTTGGGTTGTCTGCTTGACTTCCTCTAAGCGGCGTTGTACTTCGGTCTGAACCAGTTCAGCGCGTTGTAGAACGCTGTTGCGAGCACCTTCAATCTGGTCAATCACCCGGTTAGCGTCGCTCTCTGAAATGTCCTTACGGGAACTGAGCAGAGCTACCAGAGTATTTCGGTCAAAATGGCTCAGTCGAGTGCGTAAGGCGTCAAACCCGGCTTGTGGATCATCAAACAGGGTGCGAACATCCTGTTTGACGCTGTCGTAGTTTAGTTCAGGTCGGTCGAGAGAGTTGAGGTAGTCGCGAATTCGATCAAACACTCGATCGATGACCATCTGAACCCGATATTGCACTTGCCGCATCTGTTCAACGAACTGATCGCGAACCGATTCAAACTGAGTCACAATCCGTTCGGCCTCTTCTGGCGTCATATCGTTGCGCTGTGACAGTAGCGCAATGATGGTGGAACGGTCAAACCGGGAGAAGCGATCGCCTAAGTTCTGAGCCCCTGCTTTCGGAGACTGGATCAGCAGACCGAGATCACGCTTGATCGCATCTGGGTTCAGTTCGTCCTTGTTGGTATTGCGTAAATAATCTTC
>CASBQX010000196.1 GCA_949127925.1 Synechococcales cyanobacterium PMM_0002 | reverse complement strand
CGCTTTACTCTGAAGCGGGCTAAAACCAATCGTCACTTGCTACTCTATAGGGGTTGAGAGAATTCGATCGACTGTTACACACTGTTAAGCTCTGATGAAGTTTTATAAAGTTTGATAAAGAGATAGTCCAAACTATAGCGTTGAGCATCCAGCCGTCGCGGAGCAGTTGGCATTAGCTAGAGCAAGGGCAAAAAATAACGCCACAAAATTAGGGACGCACGCTAGCGAGTACATCCCTACAGGTCTCTGTTGATATATCTTTAACTTGATATACCTTTAAGTGTGTCTTTTTCCTACTCTTCTCCGCCTTGAAGTTTGAGCAGTGCAAACCCTAGACTCAACCCAACCAAAATTAGGACGGCGGACAAAATGCCTGCATTTAACATTTCACTCATGAGAAAATCTCCTTCGGATTGTAGTTGGAATGGCTTAGGGGTGTAGAGTTGCCAAATGATGACAGCTTGTATCCAGCCATTTTAGAGTAGTTTGGTAGCCGATTTTCTAGGTGGTGCCTGCCGTGAGTCAAATCCTATCTGATATAGCGCGTCCTCGATTGGCGATCGCCCTCGGGGATCCGGCGGGGATTGGGGCTGAAGTGGTGCTCAAAGCCTTGGCCGATCCGGCAGTGACTGCCGGATGCGCGGTAACGCTGGTGGGAACGCGATCGCTGGTAGAGCGTCTATCTAAGCACTGCGAAGCAGGGGTAGCCGGAACCGATTTCCCCTGGCTGGACGTGCCGCTAGAACCCGAATTAGAGTCGCAGATTGTTGCCGGAATGGAGAATGCAGCGGCGGGGGAGGCGAGCTTTCGCTATTTGGAGACGGCGATCGCCCAGACCTTAGCAGGCCAGTTTGACGGGGTGGTGACGGCACCCATTTCTAAGTTTGCCTGGAAGGCGGCGGGGCATTTCTATCCTGGCCAGACGGAGCTATTGGCCGAGCGAGCGGGGGCAGAGCGGTTTGGCATGCTGTTTGTGGCGCGATCGCCCCACACCGGCTGGACATTGCGGGCGCTGTTGGCGACCACGCATATTCCCCTGCGGCAGGTGCCCGACGCTCTCAACCCAGAGCTAATGAGCCGCAAGCTGGGTTTACTGGTAGAGTGCCTGCGGCAAGAATTTGGCTTGGAGACGCCGCGCATTGCGATCGCCGGACTCAATCCCCACAGTGGCGAGCAGGGGCAGCTAGGCCGCGAAGAGCTAGAGTGGCTGATCCCGTGGATTCAGCAAATGCGCGATCGCCATCCTCAGGTGCAGCTCAATGGCCCCATTCCGCCCGATACCCTATGGGTGCGCCCCGCTCAGGCATGGTTCGGCTCTATGAATCACGGCTCAGCCTCACAGTTCTTGGCTTCAGCGCCCCCGGCTCACGATGCCTACCTGGCGCTGTACCACGACCAGGGTCTAATTCCCGTGAAGCTGATGGCCTTCGACCGAGCCGTGAATACCACCATCGGCCTGCCGTTTGTCCGCACCTCTCCCGACCACGGCACCGCCTATGACATTGCCGGATTGGGCATTGCCGATGCCAGCAGCATGAGTGCCGCCATTCAGCTGGGTGCAGAATTAACCCGTCAACGCCTAGCCCGAGTGCGGTAGGGGCAGTTCGGGTTAATCGCGTTAATCGGTTTCGGGAAAAGAGCGATTGTTGTACAAACTCATGGCCTTTTCGATGCCCTGCTTCAAACTCATCGACACCGCATCCTGCGCCAAATTCAGCACACCTGCCAAAATCTCAGCTTCAGATTTAGCAAATTGCCCTAGCACATGGGAAACGGTGTCTTTGTCTTCCACGGCGGTCGATCTGGGTTTACCAATGCCAAGGCGGAGCCGGGGAAAATTTTGGGTGCCTAGATGGGCGATCGCCGACTTCATGCCGTTGTGCCCCCCAGCAGAACCCGACAGCCGCAGCCGCAGTTTGCCCAGCGGTAAATCCATTTCGTCGTAAATCACCAACACCGACTCGGGCGGCAGTTTATACCAATCTGTGAGCGCCCGAATCGATTGACCCGACAGATTCATAAAGGTCTGCGGCTTGAGTAAGCGAATCTTGCCTCGGTGGGCACCGATGCCTTCACCAAAAACGGCTTGAAACTTTTTGTTGTCTGACAGAGGAATTTGCCAGGACTTAGCCAGCTGATCGACCAACATAAAGCCCACATTGTGGCGGGTGCGATCATACTTGGCTCCCGGATTACCCAACCCCACAATTAGTTGAGGCACCACCGGAGTAGGAGGCGCAGTGTTCTCAGGCATGGGGCATAACTACCGGGATAAACCGATCATGAGATCAACGGAATCAATGGAACCGAGGCAGCGTAAAACCAAGACTATGTGAGGCGCTGGTAAAGATAGCCCCGGCCTATCGCGATTGAACGACGGCTAGCTTTAGACTTAACTAGCTTTGCTGAGATGCACTAACCGCGTCGTCTTCAATGGGGGTAATAATTTCGGCATCGGTTGGAGTCGTAACCGCTTCTGGCACCTTAGCCGACAGAGATTTCTGAGGGTTCTCTAGCTCTGCCTGCATTGGCTGGCTCAGGGTTTTTTCAATTTGTTCGGCTTCTTTTTTAAACTCATCTTGAAATTCTTTAGAGGCTTCCTGGAAGCCTCGAATCGCCTTGCCCAAACTGCGCCCAATCTCGGGTAGCTTTTTAGGGCCAAATACCAGCAATGCTAAAACCATAATCAGCCCCATTTCTGGCAGACCAATTCCAAAGATGTTCACGCGCCTTCCTCCAGCAACCCACTTAATCGGAGACTGATAGAATTCAGTGGGGAGCTTGCGTTATCTCGCCTACTGCATTCAGTCTCCATGTTCTGTTCCCATTCAGTATAAGGAATCTGGTGTATTTCAGGGGAACCGTTTCGGGTATACCACATTCCCCTGATGCCGCATTCACCTGATGCCGCTCAGAACCGACTGAATTTATCTAAAGATTGCCAATTCGTGCCCCACAGCTATGCCCTCATCTAAAAAATCCCCAATCTTACCTCGATATCTGGTGGCGCGGTTACGGGTTTTGCAGCGCCCCAGTGTCTGGAAGGCGGCGACGGTACCCGCACTGGCACTGCTGTTTGCGTCCCTTTACTGGATGCGTCCCGCCTGGTTGGAGATGGTGGTAGGCGTTGGCTGGCCTGCGCAGAGCGCGTATCGCCCTCAACCCCAGAGTGGTGCTCAGCCATCTGCCATCCCTGCGGCTTCCCCCACACCCAGGTTCGACCCCGCCGATCTGGACATCGATACCCTGCCCAATCTAGGACGGTTGGGGCTACCAGCGTCTCGCTCTAGCAACCCATCGCCGTCTCCGCTGCCAAACGGCAATAATCCTCCGGGGGCATCAGTATCGCTGCCTGTGACACCTGTGCCCAGCTCGTTTCTGCCAGGTCGCATAGCTCCGTCATCGTCTCTCAATCCGTTTTCCCCTAACTATGCGCCTAGCCCATCTAGCTCCAGTGCGATCACAGGCCCTCCCACTGTCCCGCTGGGTGCCGTGCCGTTGGGAACGGGCGATCGCGCCTTATCCACACCTTACAACGCTAGTCCGGTCGGTGAACCTAACGGATTGAATGGCTCCCCAGCCCTCAGCCCTCCCGTCCACCCCCTAGAATCTGCACTACAGCGGCAAGCAATCCCTAGCCCACAGGGCAATGCCAGCACGCCACTGCTGCCTGGGTTGGGGTTGCCTGGAGTGGGGCAGTCGGCGGGGGGCGATCGCCCTGCTCCTGCTAGCACTCCTCGTCTATCGCCCACCCTTCCTGGTCAAAGTCCGTCTGGCTCCTATGCCCCGCGCACCTCACCGCCACTCGGTAGCACAGGCTATACCCTGCCATCGGGCGGCCAAACGGCTCCTCTCCAGTCGTCACCGCTGGGGGGAAATATGCCCGCAACCGGGTTCCAGCCCGTGCCACTACAGCCTGGGAGCGCCAACTTAGGGAATGGGCAAAACAGCTCGGGGGCAGCTCGGCCTCAGTTTGGTAACGGCAGCTTCTATACGGCACCTCCCACCAATGCAGGGGCAGGAGGGGCAGGAGGTGCCGCAGATCCAGAACCACCCCCCTTTTCTTCGTCCGACCAACGGGGTCGAAATGGGCAGATCAACACGTTCTCCAATCCTTGAAGCGGACTTTGCTGACGTGATTTAGCGCAACGTTAGAAGTGGCGGATGATGGCGTCGGCAAACTCAGAGCACTTCAGCGGTGGCTCGACTGGGGGTTCCATCAAGCGAGCCAGGTCATAGGTGACCTCACGGTTAGAAATGGCGTCACCGATCCCTTTTTTAATCAGGTCGGCGGCTTCCTGCCAGCCCATATATTCCAACATCATCACACCCGAGAGAATCACAGAACCGGGGTTGATCCGGTCTAACCCAGCGTGTTTGGGAGCGGTGCCATGGGTCGCTTCAAAGATAGCCGACGAGTCGCCGATGTTGGCACCAGGCCCCATCCCCAGCCCGCCCACGATCGCTGCCGCCGCATCGGAGAGGTAATCGCCGTTCAGGTTCATTGTCGCCAGAATGGAATATTCATCAGGGCGAGTTTGAATCTGCTGGAAGATGCTGTCGGCAATTCGATCATTCACCATGATCTTTTCTTGCCATTGACCGCTGCCATGGGTGGCCCAGATGGACGATAGAACCGCTTCGACCTCGCGGCAAATCTGCTGCTTTTTCTCAGGGGTGAGCGCGTCATAGCCCGGTTCAATCATGCGGGCGTTGTCTTCCGTACTGAGGTCGGGCATTTTCTCTTTATTGCCCAAAATCCACGATTCGCGTTCAGTAATGCACTCTGCCCGAAACTCATTCACCGCCACTTCGTAGCCCCAGTCGCGGAAGGCTCCTTCGGTATATTTCATGATGTTACCCTTGTGGACGAGCGTCACCATTTGCTTGGCTTTGGGCAATCGCAGGGCATGGCGAATGGCGCGGCGTACCAGCCGTTGCGATCCAGTTTTGCTGATCGGTTTGATGCCAATCCCCGAATCTAGCGGAATCCGCTTTTTGCCATGTTCGGGGGTAGCCGGAATTAACTCTTCGTTGAGAATTTTGATCAGGCGATCGCCAATTTCACTGCCTTGCTTCCACTCAATCCCGAGATAAATATCTTCAGTATTTTCACGATAAATAATCACATCCAGCTTTTCGGGCGTTTTGTGGGGAGAAGGCGTGCCCGCGTAGTAGGTACAGGGTCGGATACAGGTATAGAGGTCAAAAATCTGACGTAGCGCCACATTCAGCGATCGAATGCCGCCACCAATCGGAGTAGTCAGTGGCCCCTTAATGGCCACACCGTATTCCTTAATGGCGGTGAGGGTATCTTCTGGCAAATATTGATAGGTGCCGTACTGCTCGCAGGCTTCATCTCCAGCATAAATTTTGAACCAAACAATCTGGCGTGTGCCCCCATAGGCCGCTTTTACCGCTGCATCAAACACTTTTTGGGCAGCAGGCCAAATATCTACCCCAGTGCCATCGCCTTGAATAAAGGGAATAATCGGGTCATTGGGAACGATTGGCTCTCCGGCTTTGAACGTGATCCGAGATCCCACAGTCGGGGGAGTGATTTTTTCATACATATCTTTACTGCGACTCCTGCTTGACAACCTTCAGCGAAGGGCACGCAGCCCAAAGCATGACTGTTCACTCTGGCAAAAACATGGTTACATGTATGTCCATGTCAGACAATCAATTCAATCTCAATACAACTTGAACGCAAATCATCAGCTATCGTAATCGGTATGACCCGGTTTAACGAGTTTGGGGGTGGTAGATGTTCAAGGGGTCTATCTCTAAGCAGTCTATAGAATAAAGCGTCTATTGCTCAATGTCAGTTAATAGCCGCCTAGGAGTTTGGATGAAGAGGATTTTGATCGTTGACGATGACGTGACCCTGAGAACGGCTCTGACGCGCTATTTGCAAACTCGGGGCTATGTGGTGTGTGAAGCTCGCTCAGGGGTTGAGGGGTTGCGCCAGTTTGAGCAAGCATCGCCCGATTTGATCGTGTCAGATGTGATGATGCCAGAAATGGACGGGCTGGAATTTTGCCGCCGATTACGAGCCACGCGCGCTGGACAATTGGTGCCGTTTATTTTTCTGTCTAGCCGTAAGGATGTTGATGATCGAATTCAGGGGCACCAAATTGGGGCAGATGACTATTTAGCCAAGCCATTTGAGCTAAAGGAACTGATTGCAAAAATTGAAGCCCAGTTGGAGCGATCGCGTCGGCTCAATTCTGAGATCATTCGCTTGATGCAGCAGCAGCAGTCTACCCTGCAACCGCTTGAGCCTGCCCCAGTCGATCCCACTCCCTTAGTGCCACTGCCGCTGACCCCGGCGGAGGAAAGGGTATTTTGGGAAGTGATTCAGGGCTATACCAATAAGCAAATTGGCGATCGCCTGTTTGTGAGTCCGCGCACGGTGCAAACCCATCTCAGCAATATTCTTGGCAAACTCGAATTAGAAAATCGCTCCCAGCTGATCCGCTATGCCTTTGAGCAGGGTTATCGTCCGTCGGCAGAACGCAACGGCAAACGGGACTGATCTGACAGGCGTGCCCCAAACTCATTACTATTGAGGGTATCTACAGATCATCCACCTTTTCGCAATGCTTGGGATTTTTTCTCTCTTTGACCTGCAACAGGCGATCGCCGCCCACCCAGAGCAATGGCGACCGCTGGTGTTCACCAATGGCTGTTTTGACTTAATCCATGCCGGACATGTTCGCTATTTGCAGGCCGCGCGGGCGTTGGGGCGATCGCTAATTGTGGGACTCAATAGCGATGCCTCTGTGCAGACCATCAAACCAGCCCAACCGGGAGCACCGCCGCGTCCGATTAACCCCGAAGCCCAGCGGGCAGAGGTGCTAGCCGCGCTAAAACCCGTCGATGGCGTGGTGATCTTTAGCGAACGAACCGCAATCGACCTGATTGCCGCCCTGCAACCCGACATTTATGTCAAAGGCGGCGACTACACCATCGCCTCGTTGCCTGAAGCCGCTACCGTTCAAGCATATGGCGGTCGGATTGAGCTAATTACCGTAGAAGTGCCGAGTTCGACCACAGCCATGATTCAGCGCATTCTCAATACAGTTTGAGCCGATTCACCCGGTTTGATTAGATAATGGATAATGGATACGAAACAGAAATGAATCTAGCCCCTAGGCGACAGGGCAATGCAGGCTCAGCGTCTGCCGCCCCAAGTTTAGAACCCAAAGTTCGGTGCAGTGTTTAACTCATGGATGACGTGCAAGCCAATCTAAGCAACTTAGCCGCTAACGAACCTGCCTTCGTAGAACCCAGCTCGGCTGACTTTATTGCAGATTTTCTGACCTCGCTCAACTCTGAGACCGAAAAAAATCAGATGCAGTTGATCCAAGAAATCGCCACCAAAGGAGACGATGGGTTAGCCGCCATCATGAGCTTTTTGGCAGAACGACGCAGCCAGCCTCCAACCACGCCAGATGGCAAAGCCTATCAGCTGTTGGTGGCCGCCAATACGCCCAGCGTTCAAGATTTTTTGCAGACGCAGTTTCCCAACGGATTGGTTAGCCTCGTCACGCAGCGCAACATCGACTATGCGCCCCTGCAAGCCCTCCTGGCCGCGCAAGATTTCCAAGCGGCTGATCGAATCACCCTAGAAAAGCTCTGTGAACTAGCGGGTGGTGCCGCCCCCCAGCGGCGCTGGGTTTACTTCAGCCAAGTGACCAGTTTCCCCATTGATGATCTACGCACCCTCGATACCCTGTGGCTCGTTTATTCGGAAGGAAAATTTGGCTTTTCGGTGCAGCGCGATTTGTGGCTGGCCATGGGCAAAAACTGGGAAAAGCTCTGGTCGCTGATCGGCTGGAAACAGGGCAACACCTGGACGCGCTACCCCAACGAATTTATTTGGGATCTAACGGCTCCAAAAGGGCACCTACCGCTGTCGAATCAGCTGCGAGGCGTCCGGGTAATTTCGTCGTTGCTCAACCATCCCGCCTGGACAAAGTGAACGAAATTTGTTAGACATGACTGATTAGTTTAAAGGGGGCTGGAGCTGTACCGAGCGCACAAAGCGCTGTAACTGCCGACTTTCCAATTCCAAAACCCGTCGGGCGAAATCAGGGTCATGGTCAAGTAAGTTGTCAAAAGCATCAACTGAGATT
>CASBQX010000195.1 GCA_949127925.1 Synechococcales cyanobacterium PMM_0002 | reverse complement strand
CCTTCGGCGGGTTTGATGTCGGGAGCAATGTAGATTCCTGGCTCGACGGTGGTGATCTGCCCTGGCTCTAGGGTGTGGGCAGTTTCACCATGCATGTAGACCCCCACGTCGTGGACATCTAGCCCCAGCCAGTGCCCGGTCTTGTGCATGTAGAAGGGCTTATATTTTTCGGTTTTAATGATGTCTTCGATGTCTCCCTGGAGCAATCCTAGATCCAATAAGCCTTCTACAATCACGCGCACGGCGGTATCGTGCATCAAATTGTAGGGGTTACCCGGCTGCACTTGGGCGATCGCCTCCACCTGTGCCCGCAGCACAATGTCGTAGAGGGTTTTCTGCTCAGCCGTAAACCTACCGCTCACCGGGAAGGTGCGGGTAAGGTCTGAGTTGTAGTAGCCATAGGCGCAACCGGCATCGATTAACAGCAGGTCATCGGCTTGGATTTGGCCGGTATTTTCGGTGTAGTGCAAAATGCAGCCGTTTTTCCCCGCCGCCACAATCGACGGATAGGCCGGACCCATCGCGCCGTTGAGCCGAAACGTATGCTCGATTTCGGCCTGCACCTGATATTCGTAAATCCCCGGCTTGGCGAAAGCCATCGCCCGGTTGTGAGCCTCCACCGCAATGTCTGCCGCCTTGCGCATAAGCTCCACTTCGACGGGGCGCTTGAGTAGGCGCAGCGGGTGCAGCACTGGCATGGGGTCTTCGAGCGCTGTAGGACCAATGCCCTTGCGGGGATATTGCCGCAGGAACTTTTGCCACAGGGCAAGGATGGTGTCGTTGAAGGGGCGATCGCGACCCATCCGGTAATAGATCCGGTCGGCTTTTTCCACATACTGCGGCAGCTTTTCATCTAGCTCAGCGATCGGATAGACCGCATCGGCACCAAACTGCTCTTTGGCCGCCTCCACTCCCACTCGATAGCCCGTCCAGGTTTCCCGCTCCGGGTCTTTGGGCTGCACAAACAGCACAAACTTGTGTTCCTCATGGTGCGGAGCCAGCACCGCGACAGCCTCCGTTTCGTTGAACCCCGTCAGGTAAAAAAAATCGCTGTCCTGACGGAAATTGTATTCCACGTCGTTGTGCATCACGGCCATAGGCGCACTGCGAAAAATTGCGGTGCCCTTGCCAATTTTTGCCATCAACTGTTCACGCCGCCAGGAGAAATCTGTTTGCATAGTCGGGGTCAAAGGCTCAAGAGCATCAGAGTAGGTTAAATTCTATGGTAGCGATTCTCTACGAGACGGCAAAGCCGAGCGCCTCCCCTAAAATCTGTAACTCAACACCTCAATTCGCGGGCTTTCAGCAGGCAGATCGGCTGATCGAACCGAGAGACTATCCCCCCGACGCTGTACAGCTACCCCCGGCATTGCCGCCAAAAACGCATCTAGGGGCTGAATATCGCACGCGGTAGCCGTCGCCGCCTGAGTTCGATATTGGGTTGGAATAATCAGGCGAGGATTCAGTGCCCGCACCGCCTGAGCGGCTTCCTCAGGCGTGTAAATTTTGGCACCGCCACCCACCGGAATCAGCAGCACATCGGGTCGCCCGATCAAGATTTGTTGCTCCACTTGAATGGGGGTAACCGCACCACCTAAATGGGCAATATTGAGTCCGCCCTGGTTCCAGCGCCACATGGTATTTAGCCCAAACCGCCGACCCCCTTGGCGATCGTGGTTACCGCGAATGCCCTGAATTTGCATGCCCTGATATTCGTATACCCCTGGCTCCGACAGCAGCCGGGGCGTTCCAGGTAGCCCCTCAAGCGAGCCTTCGTCTAATAGGCGACTGCTGATCATGACCAAGTCGGCATTGACCCGTGGGGCGCGGTAGCCCGCTGTGCAGCCCAGTGGCCGAAACGGATTCACCAAAACACGGTTGCCTTGCCCACTAAACAAAAAGCAGCTATGCCCCAGATACTGAATGGAAACCCCACCGCTAGTTTGAGCCTGTCCTGGCTGCAAACTGGATGCTACTACGGTCGTTGCAGTAGCCGCCAACCCCGCCCCTGCATATTGAATAAACCTGCGCCGCTTCATGAGTCTCTCTACCCTTCGCTGTGAACGGGAACCGTTAGTGAACCGTTAGTGAATCGTTAGTTTAAGTAGGCGATCGCCAGCTTGCTAAAACTGGCGTGCATGATATGAATCATGATCAAAATTTGCAACTCTTAGCTTACAGTGATTGACGCAACCAACTCAAAGTTCCGGCTGGCAACCTGGCTAATGCTGTCATGCCCTATACTCCCCCAGACTCGAATGATCTCCAGACTCGAAATTAGGCAGGCCAGCAAAATACAATAGTGGCAGGGATGTGACGCGTTTGGGGGCAGCAGTGAGTGGGGCGATCGATGAATCAGCGGTGGATGAGGCAAGGGATGAGGCAGTGGGTAAGCCAAGGGATGAGCCAATGGCGGCGGCAGTGGGTGCGGCGATCGCTCAGCGGATGGCTGCTGGGGACGATGCTCTGGCTCTGTTGCAGCGGCACAGCACAGGCAGGCGTATTGGCCGATCGGCTAGCCGCATTTCCCGACTGGCAGAGTAAACCGCCGCTGCACCCGGCTCAGGGCGATCTGGCCTATCCCGACTGGTTTGCAGGCACCTGGACGGTCACCACCACGCTAATAGATTTGGCCGCACCGCTGGCTCCAGATCTGATCACGCCTGGGTTTGAAAGCAATCGCCCCTATCTCAGCCAGCCGATTGGATTTCAGGCGCGGTTTGTGGCAGAGTCGCCCCGGCGAGGGAAGAACGTGCCGGGTTTACCGCTACAGGTGCCCTCGTTGCAACTATCAACAGCCCAGGGGCGATCGCCCACCCTGATTTCCGATCGCGCCTTCAACGGGTTGAATTTGGCCAAAGCCTATCTGGATGGCTCGGGCAAGGATGGCAAAAGCCCAGTGTTGGCCGTCAAGGTTGACCCTAGCAACCCCAATCGACAGATTACGTTGCTGAGAGGCGATCGCCAACT
Source organism: Synechococcales cyanobacterium PMM_0002 (assembly GCA_949127925.1). Lineage (GTDB taxonomy): Bacteria > Cyanobacteriota > Cyanobacteriia > Elainellales > Elainellaceae > CASBQJ01. The sequence continues at coordinate 1,529 of CASBQX010000195.1, read as the reverse complement.
AGTCTCAACGGTTAGCGATCGCGCCACTGAATCTGCCAACGCCACTGAATTTATTACCACAGAACTATTTCAGCAAGAATTTCGCGGCGCACAGCAGGTTTACTTCAACACAGTCGAAACCACAACTGCCTATACCCACCATCCCGCCGCTCATCCCACCATTACCGCTGACCAAGTCACGGCAATTTATCTATCGCCCCAAGACCCAGACTATTTCAAAGCGGGGGAACGTCCGGTGGCGCTATATCGCTACCGCATGGAGTTTGAGGCAGGATGATGGATCTGCCGCTAATTTACCATCCAAGTTATGTGACGCCGCTGCCGTTGGGGCATCGGTTTCCGATGAGTAAATTTAGCCAGTTGCACGACACGCTGTTGGCGGATGGGGTGGCGCAGCCGCATCAGTTCCACGCGCCAGAGTTGCCGCCGCTGGCCTGGATTGAGCGGGTGCATACGCCGGACTATGTGCGCGCCTATCGGGACGGCACGCTGGACGCAAAGGCGCAGCGCCGGATTGGGCTACCGTGGAGTCCGGCGCTGGTGAATCGGACTTGCATTGCGGTGGGCGGTACGGTGTTGACGGCACGGCTGGCGCTGGAGTGTGGGCTGGCCTGCAATACGGCTGGCGGCACCCATCATGCGTTCCCCAGCTACGGGTCGGGGTTTTGTATTTTTAACGATTTGGCGATCGCTGCCCGCACCGTTCAACATCTGGGGCTGGCTCAAAAAATCTTGATTGTCGATTTGGACGTGCATCAAGGCGACGGCACCGCTTTCATTTTCCAAGCCGACCCCAGCGTGTTTACCTTTTCGATGCACTGTGAGGTCAATTTTCCGGGCACCAAGCAAACCAGCGATCTAGATGTGCCGCTGCCCGTTGGCACGGAAGATGCCGAGTATTTGCAAACGCTGGCCACTTATTTACCCGATTTGCTGACCCAGGTGCAGCCCGATTTGGTGCTATACGACGCTGGGGTCGATCCCCATGTGGGCGATCGCCTCGGCAAATTGGCGCTCACCGATAGCGGCATTTATCGCCGAGAAATGCAGGTGTTGAGCACCTGTGTGTCACAGGGCTACCCGGTTGCCTGTGTGATTGGCGGTGGCTATGGCGACGATTTTGAGGCGCTAATCTATCGCCATTCGCTGCTGCACCGCGCCGCCAGTGAAGTGTATCGCCACTATCGACTGTAGAGAGTGGTTCTGGTGTTGCTCTAGCGAGATCAGTGGGAGTTGGTTGCCCAAACACCCAACTTGATCAATCAGTTACACAGCAATTATAAATTTGGAAAATTACGACGAATTCATGGGTTTAGCCGAGGCAGAGTGTTCCAGCATGAAAGCAAGGAGATGCTGCCAGCTTTCAAACACCAAGTAACAGGTGAGTGCGAGCAGGTCGTTAAAAAAGCGTTGCCGGGTGCCCAATCGCTGACGAATTTGCTGGTAGGGAGAATCGAGCGATTGGAGGAGGGTGTGGAACAAAAAAGCCAACAGATTTAGGGTCAAAAGGAAAGCAGCCAAATGTTGTT
>CASBQX010000194.1 GCA_949127925.1 Synechococcales cyanobacterium PMM_0002 | reverse complement strand
GGGGACTTTGAATCCGGCTCCCCCTTTTTTAAGGGGGGTTGGGGGGGATCAAACCCAGTTGAGGCTAGATCAGAAGACTTGTGTGTACACGGTAGCCCAAAAGGGGAGAAGGGGAACCGAGCCTGCCTTTAGCCCCTCTCCCCCTTCTTGGGAGAGGGGTTGGGGTGAGGGCGATCTGGGAACGTTGCACATCGCGTAATGAATCCTATAGAATCCACCGATCGCGCGGCACAACTTGAACCATGCAATTGACTCCACAAGAAAAAGACAAACTCCTGATTTTTACAGCCGCTCTCTTGGCCGAACGCCGCAAGGCAAAAGGGCTTAAACTCAACTATCCCGAATCGGTGGCCTACATTTCGGCGGCAATTTTGGAAGGGGCACGAGAAGGCCGCACTGTGGCCGACTTGATGACCTATGGCACCACGCTGCTCGCACAAACTGAGGTGATGGATGGGATCGCAGACATGCTGCACGAGGTGCAGGTAGAAGCAACGTTTCCAGATGGCACCAAACTAGTCACAGTGCACAACCCCATTCGTTAAAGTCTCGATACCTTCAAATCCTATTCGTGCAAGCGAGAACTATATGATTCCTGGAGAGCTGCTGGTAGAACCCGGTGAGATTGAACTGAACGCAGGGCGTGAGACTGTGACGCTAGCCGTAGCTAATACAGGCGATCGCCCGATTCAAGTCGGGTCTCACTTCCACTTTTTTGAAGTCAACTCTGCCCTCACCTTTGATCGGGTCAAAGCCCGAGGCACCCGCTTAGACATCCCGGCGGGGACTGCCGTCCGCTTTGAACCGGGCGACGAAAAAGAAGTCACCCTTGTCCCCTTTGTGGGCAGCCGCCAAGTCTATGGGTTCAACGGTTTGATCAATGGCTCTCTGGATGTGGAAGCGCCTAAAAAAGAGAGTGCCACCACAGAAACTGTTACCAAAGAGAGTGCCACCAAAGAAACTGCCACCAAAAAGAGCGGCAAAAAATCAGACCACAAGAAGAAGTAAGACGTGATCAATCACTCGCTCTAGGCCCCGAGTGTAGCGTTCGCGAGGTGGTAGAGACTGGGGATTGGAATCAGTTGATATATATCCACCATCTAATGAGCCGCATGTTTTAAGATGTCATCGGCCATGATTTCGGTTGTTTCAGATTTCTTAGAGGCTCCTATGACCAGTCAACCTCCCATTCCAGTTGTCGTTAATGGTGCCACGGGCAAGATGGGTCGAGAGGCCGTGAAGGCGATCGCCGCCGCTGACGATATGACGCTGGTGGGAGCGATCGCCCGTAACCCCAAATACATCGGTGAAGACGTCGGCGAGGTGGTGGGCTGTGGAGCGCTAGAAATTCCTATTCTGGCAGATTTGCAGGGCACCTTAGCCATGGCCTCTCAAGAAAAGCAGCCAGCGGTCGTGGTCGATTTCACCCATCCCGATAGCGTGTATGAAAACGTGCGCTCGGCGATCGCCTACGGAGTCCGCCCCGTCGTCGGCACTACTGGCATTAGCCCCCAGCAGCTGCAAGATCTGGCAGACTTTGCCGACAAAGCCAGTACGGGCTGTTTGATCATCCCCAACTTTTCGATTGGCGTGGTGCTGCTGCAACAAGCCGCCGTTCAAGCCTCCCGCTACTTCGACCATGTTGAAATTATTGAGCTGCACCACAACCAAAAAGCCGACGCCCCCAGCGGCACCGCCATCCAAACGGCTGAAATGCTAGCCGAACTAGGCAAAACCTTTAACCCGCCTGCGGTCGAAGCAACCGAAACCATGGCTGGCGCGCGGGGCACCCTGGCCGCCGAAGGGATTCGGATTCACAGCGTCCGCCTGCCCGGTCTAATTGCCCACCAAGAAGTCCTATTCGGCGCACCGGGGCAGCTTTATACCCTGCGGCACGACACCAGCGATCGCGCCAGCTACATGCCCGGTGTGCTGCTAGCGATTCGCCATGTGCTGCAATTGAAATCGTTGGTCTATGGTCTAGAAAAGCTGCTGTAAAGAGAAATCATCAAACCAGACAAAAAATAGGCAAAAAAATGCCTGACCCCATAAGCCCCCAGGGTCAGGCAGATTACCTGTAAAAACGCCTCTTGTTTAGAAAGCCTGAACGACTTGATTGCCCCCTTGCCGTTCAGAACCCTCCAAGCTACGTTCTTCAGAGTTGTCCCCATTGTGCGCGGTCAGCGAGTCCTGCGACGACCAGAGTTTTACGGAAAGTTTTATGCCTAGAGCCTCAAGCCCTGACCAGCAGTGCGTAAATTCACTCTAAATGGCTCCTGCCCATCCACAACCTGCTCAGACAGATGTTAGGCTCGAAGGGAAGCAATTCAAGCCATGTTCTAACCTGGTTCTGGCTTCAATGCTGCTAATGGGCGATCGCCTGCAACTGAACCGCAACTGACCATGCTCATTCCTATCACCCGCGAGAAAGTTAAAGAACTGATTCCTATTGTGGCGACAGCGGAACAGTATCGCTATTATTGGGGCAAACTATCCGATGTTTTAGGGCGAGTTTTGATCTCGCTACTGGGAGCGTTGCTGAGCCTAGCACTTCAGCTAACTTTGCCGCCAGGGTTTGAGATCCTGGAGTTTAGTTTAGCGATTGTGTTTGCGCTGTATTGGCTGTGGCGACCCGCCTATCGGGCCGGACGCCGCAATGTTGACTATCGGCGCTATCAATATGGCGGGTTTTGGCGCGGTGAAGTGATCGACGTGTTCATTACCGAAGAGCTAATTGGCAAAGAAGAAACCGTCAACAAGCAGGGCGAACTGGTCGTGATTGAGAACCGGGAGCGGCGATTGAACCTGGATTTAGAAGATGACACTGGCTTTACGACTAGCCTGCAAGTGCCACTCCAGCGGGATCATCGCGTCATTCGCGCCGGTGACGTAGCCGAAATGCTAGTTATGTCGAATCGGCCTGACCTCAGCCGGATTATGCAGGTTTCAGACATCTACCTCTCTGACTATGGCGCATGGGTCAGCGACTACCCACACTTGAAGCGAGATACATTTGTGGCCGTTAGCCGAGAGCTAGGCCGCCAGAGTGCGCCCAAACCGCCGCCCCGCAAGCCAAAGCGATCGCAAAATCGCCGCTAGGCTGAATCAAGTGCAGGCTACCAGCCCATCCGACCGCCGCAGCACCGACAGATCTTCTGCATCTAGCTCAACTGGGGTGCCGCTGCGAATTAGCTCAGCAAAATCTTCGTTGGGGATCATCAGACAGAGCGCATAGAGGCGACCTGTCCCGGTATTTTCGACTTCGTGCGTTCCGGTGGCGGGCACTAGCAGGCTGTCTCCGGCCTGAATATGCGCCGTTTTGCCATCACAGGTGGCCAGCCCTTCGCCCTTGAGCACAAAAAACATTTCTACCGCCATTTTGTGGCGATTGGGCGGCGTTTTTCCACCCACATCAAAAATTTCGACGCAGTAGGTCAGCGACATATTGACGATCGTGGGGTCAAACACGATCGCCAGCCGATTGGTATCGTGAGGGCTAATTCGAAAGGCTTGGTAGTCGCCAGGAGTCTTAATCACAGGAATGACGCAGCTATCGGTGGTCATGGGCAGAGTCTCCTTTGGTGGCAGCCAGAACAGCTTGAGAATCGGTCACGAACCCGAAGCATTGATTCACGTTGTAGAGCGTCGCTTGCCAGCAATAGTCTGGCGAGGTGGTAGCGGTGCAGTCGCTCAGCAAAATGCAATCGTAGCCCAAGAAGTTGGCATCTTGCAGGGTCGCCAAAACACATTGGTCGGCATTGACACCTGCAAAGAACAGGGTGGTTTTGCCCAGATTTCGCAGAATGCTGTCAAGCGGCGTATCCCAAAAACCGCTCATGCGATATTTATCGACCTTGATATCGGTGGCGGCTTGGTCTAGTTCATCCACCACAGCGGCAGCCCAACTGTCTTTAGTTAGTACGGGCGCGCCGTTTTTGGGCAGCGGGTCGCCCAGCCCGATCCCGTCGCCGCTGGGGTTATAGACATGGCGAGCAGCGGCGCTGATGTTGAGTAAATCGGGTCGATTGCCCCAGTTGAGCCAAATAATCGGGACGCAGAGGGCGCGCAGCGGGGGCAGACAGCGTTGGAGCGGGGGAATTGGGGTACGTGCCGGAGTCACATCGACGCCAATGTGCGCCAGCCAGCCATCGGGATGGCAAAAGTCATTTTGCATGTCTATTACCAGCAGAGCCGCCTTGGCCAGATCGAGCCGCAGGGTTTTGGTGGCCGTTGGTAGCACAATCGGCTGGGGCGCTAGAGCGGGACGGGTAATGTCGGCCATGTCGGCATCGACATACCAGGCGGTGGGCGGGGTGCCAAGGGTGCGGAGCGATCGCGTCATAAGAGCTGCATCTATCCCTGGAATCTCTCAGTTTTTTGCTCATTGATGAAAGTGAACATGTTCAGTCGTACGGCAAAAGGCGATCGCATGCAGTAGTAATCGACACTTCCCCTGACAGTTTCCTCCCCATCCGCCCGCTTATTCGCCGCAATAGGCAATTAAGTCAATTTCAACATCCCCAAACCCTGCCAGCGCCGTCACCCCAACCGTGGTGCGTCCGGGTAAATGGCCTACGTCAAAATAGGACTTGTAGATGTCATTCACGGTTTCAAAAAACCGAAAATCGGTGACAAAAATGCGCGCCATCGCCACTTTGTTGAAGCTGCTGCCAGAGTGTTCTAG
>CASBQX010000193.1 GCA_949127925.1 Synechococcales cyanobacterium PMM_0002 | reverse complement strand
GTGTGTGCTCACTATCAAAATTACTAGGAGATGCTGGAATGCTCGACGCTTTTACAAAAGTAGTCTCTCAAGCAGATACCCGTGGTTCTTACGTTAGCGATTCCGAAATCGATGCGTTGAAAGCAATGGTAGATGCTGGCACCAAGCGCATGGATGTTGTTAACCGCATTACGAGCAACGGATCTATGATTGTTGCCAACGCCGCTCGGGCGTTGTTTGCAGAACAACCTCAGTTGATTCAACCCGGCGGCAACGCTTATACCAACCGTCGTATGGCAGCTTGCTTGCGCGACATGGAAATCATCTTGCGCTACGTCACCTATGCCGTGTTCACTGGCGATGCTAGTGTTCTCAACGATCGCTGCCTCAATGGTCTGCGTGAAACTTACCTGGCACTAGGCGTTCCCGGTGGTTCTGTAGCAGCGGGCGTTCAGAAAATGAAAGAAGCCGCGATCGCGATCGCCAACGACCCCAACGGTGTTACCCGTGGCGACTGTAGCTCTTTGATGGCTGAAGTGGGAAGCTACTTTGATCAAGCTGTCGCCGCAGTGGGCTAAGGTTTGACTCGCTTTGACTTGCTTTTTTTGTTCTCAATTTCTGTCCTCTAGATTTGTACACGCGTAGGGAGAATAACTCGCATGAAAACCCCTTTAACAGAAGCCGTCGCCACCGCCGATTCCCAAGGACGGTTCCTTAGCTCCACCGAAATGCAGGTCGCTTTTGGTCGCTTCCGTCAAGCAGCAGCTAGCCTCGATGCAGCAAAAGCATTGAGCAGCAAAGCTCAAAGCTTGGCCGATGGCGCTGCGAATGCAGTGTATCAGAAGTTTCCGTACACCACCCAAATGCAGGGCAACAACTTTGCGTCTACCCCTCAAGGGAAGGCAAAGTGCGTACGGGACATCGGTTACTACATTCGCATGGTCACCTACTGCCTAGTCGCCGGGGGCACAGGTCCTTTAGATGACTACTTGATTGGTGGCTTGGCTGAAATCAACCGCACCTTTGACCTGTCTCCTAGCTGGTATGTTGAGGCACTCAAGCACATCAAGTCTAGCCATGGCTTGAGCGGCGATGCAGCTGTCGAAGCTAATTCCTACATTGACTATGCGATCAATGCCCTGAGCTAGGGTTTTCTGTTGCCCAGAACCACAACAGATTGTGCATGCTAGAACTTCTGGTATAGGCAGTTTTTTGAGGCTCTGGGCATGATTTTTCTCAGTTGAAATTATGGAGAAGTCATGACTAGTTCGACAGCCAGACAGCTCGGGATTGAGCCATTTGTGGGAACCGCTCCGACAGAACTGCGGACAAATTGGACAGAGACAGATGTGCAGGCTGTCATTCATGCTGCCTATCGGCAGGTGTTTGGCAATGATCATTTGATGCAAAGCGAACGCCTGACCAGCGCCGAATCACTGCTGCGTCAAGGTTATATTACGGTGCGAGATTTTGTCAGAATCTTGGCACAATCAGAGCTATACCGCCAAAAGTTCTTTTACTCGACGCCGCAAGTTCGCTTGATTGAGTTAAATTACAAACATCTGTTGGGTCGTGCGCCCTACGATGAATCGGAAATCGCCTATCATGTCGATCTCTACGTCCAAAAAGGGTACGAGGCAGAAATCAATTCCTATCTAGATTCGCTGGAATATCAAACCAATTTTGGAGAAGCGATTGTTCCCTATTACCGAGGCTTTGCCACGCAACAGGGGCAAAAAACAGTCGGCTTCAGCCGGATGTTTCAGGTCTATCGGGGATATGCTAATAGCGATCGCGCTCAAGGGAAAAACAAGTCTGCTTGGTTAACCCAAGATCTAGCGCGTAACCTAGCTACACCGATTCAAACGTCGTCGTTTGGTCGGGGCTTGATGGGTGCCGCAGGCGGCGATCGCGGACAGCTATATCGAGTCCGTGTCATGCAATCGGGCCAGGGGCGGACACCCCAAATCCGACGCAGCATGGGCGAGTATCTCGTGACCTACGATCAGCTCTCACCCACCCTCCAACGGCTGAATCAACGCGGCAGCCGAGTCGTTAATATTTCTCCTGCCTAAACGATTAAGCTTGATCAATCGGCTTACACAACGCGTTCGCAGCTAGGGTGGGCATTGCCCACCCTACTAAATTATTGATTGTATAAAGGAGATTTATTCGTGCCAATTACAACCGCAGCCTCTCGTTTAGGAACGACTGCTTTGAGCGAAGCCCGCCCACTTGAACTGCGGGCAAACTGGACCCAAGAAGAAGCCAAGATTGTGATTCGGGCTGTCTATCGGCAGGTATTGGGCAATGATTATTTGATGCAGTCGGAACGCCTGACTGGCTTAGAATCGCTGCTGATGAACGCCCAACTGACGGTGCGGGAATTTATCCGGGCGATCGCAAAATCAGAGCTGTACAAAACAAAGTTCCTTTATCCGCATTTCCAAACGCGGGTGATTGAATTGAACTTTAAGCATCTGTTAGGACGTGCGCCCTACGCTGAATCTGAAGTAACTGAGCATCTCGATC